>CAWVRV010000057.1:0-12892 GCA_963932755.1 uncultured Flavobacteriales bacterium
TATGTAAATTATGTTGAGGTGGGGTATTACAACAACCACAATGACCTTACAAACAGTTACCAAATCATTATTACACCCAACGATGGTCTCATTGGTGAGGGTAACAATGCGCAAGTATGCTACCTTGACATGAACTGGGCGCATGGAGACATAGGTGGAAGTGGCGGTTGCTGTGGTGATGCTCCAGGTGTTACGGGAGCCGACCAATCTTCTACGGGCGCTGTAGGACCACACGTCCAATTTGGTCGTTTTAATCTTTTAGATGACACTTACAACGGTCCTTACGGTATTGGTCCAGGATTTGATGACGGTATCAATTGGCTGGATTTCAAGTTCTTTAATATTAACACAGCTGTTTCCAGTACGAATCTGGCGCCAGTACCGACAGAGAATGTAGGTTGTGATACAATTACCATATGTTTGGACCAAACCTTTGACATCGGGATCAATTTTCTTGGACCTGAGCCAGGACAGTTTGTGACGCTTGATGTTGATCCAACCCTTACTCCTGGAAACGAGATTACAGATTTTGCGGTAAATAACGGAGAAACGGCCAGTTTGAGTGGAATTTTTCAAGGAAACGTGGCAGGGGTTAGTACAATAGAGATTGTCGCGACAGATAACGGAACACCCGCATCGGTCACCCTGCTCACGATGGTTATTGAAGTACTTGACGTGACGTTGCCAGAGTTGACAATTGAAGGGAATTTGGCGATTTGCGCAGGGTCCGCTACAGAAATCACAGCACTGGGTGATTTTGACAGTTTTTCATGGAACTTGAGCAGTCAATTTACTGACGGAAACGTTGCGACCATTCCTTTCGGCGGACTTATTGTCGTTACAGGAAACCTTGACGTTGGGTGTTCGGTTTCGCAGACCTTTAACATCGAGCAAACGCCTTATTATTTGCCAAATATTGAACCTTTACCGCTGGTTATTTGCTCTGACGACACGGCCTTTGTGTCTGTCCTTGATCCGAACGATTTATACGTGAGTTATGAGTGGGAAGCTGATTGGAATGGCCTTGGAGGGGAGGTGTATGAAGTGGGGGCAAATGGTGACGAGGCTTGGCTTGCGCCGGGAATGTATCGACTTCTTGTCGAAGATGCGGGAGGATGTTTCGGACAACGTGTTTTTTTGGTCGATGGAGTGGACTCTACGATTCCAGACTTCACCATTCCGACGATGTGTACAGATTTAGACACAGTCATGTTTGAAGGAGGGTTTTCAAGTTCTGATGAAGGAGATTTGAATATATACCTGATTACATCAAATGATTTGGGATGGCTGGGAAGCTTTGTTAATGTATATGTAAATGGAGAGGTGGTTTCAACGTTAACGCTTTCGAATAGCACTTTTGATAATTTTGCATATCCGATTGCTTTCGGAGACTTTATAGAGGTGGAATATATCTCCGCGGATCCGAGTGCCGACATGAACAACCAAGTCCAAGTATACAATTGTGACAACAGTGAAAACTTGACGGAAATAAACGACCTAGTACCAGGAATCATCTACTCCTCAGACGCGCAATGTGCTACAGCACAAGCATTTGGAGTTTGGGACGAGGTAAGCGGACCTGGAACTTCTTGGTTTGAGAATGAGCTTCAGTACAACACCCTTTGGGCTCCTACTGAGTATGGGATGTATGAGCTTTGTTTCTATGAGGAGAACTGCAATATTCCATATTGCTATGATGTTGAGGTTACGCTTCCGCCAACCATCAGCTTAAATGAAACAGAAGTTTTCTTGTGTGAAGGCGAAGATTTGGACTTATTTGCCGACACCACCGATGCGGGAGGAGCGGCAACCATCAACTGGCCATATCCAGGGACAGACGATGTTCTAAATAACGAGTACGATTACGACGAATATACAGAAGCAACGATTGTCGTTGTCATTGAAAATGGTTGCGGGTCAGATGAGGCAGAGGTCGAAGTAACAGCACAATTTTCACCACTGATTGACAGCATGTTCTTGTGTGATGAAAATGATTCAATTACAATCGATCCCATCGAAGGAGATGAAAATGCAAACCAAGATTATGAGTGGACTTGGAATGGCGCAGAAGTGGATGGAGATGATGAATTGCTTATAAATGCAACCGGTTCATACTGTGTGACTGTGACGAACGAATGCTTTCCGCAAGGCGATACAGATTGTGGTTTCGTGGATATTGTAAGCCAAATAGACAATGTTTTTGCGGCAGAAGCGGGTGGCGTAATTGCCGATTGTGATGGAGAAGGTATTGATTCAGATGGAGATACTTTTATCGAATTGACCCTTCCAAACGATCAATATACTGCGACCTGGCCTGATGGATCTACTGGATTGACTTGGACCATAGACGAGGCACTTCAAGCGACGGACGCAAACGGGAACCTCCTTTTTGATGACAATGGAGATCCAGTTTGGCAATACAATGGCAATGATATTTGTGTTGAAATAGCAGACCCCTATGGATGCGGCGTCACAGAGCACTGTGTGTTTTTATTTGTCGGACAAGCTCCGACGATTAATCCAGACATGAATGGCGTTCCTTCAGATCAGCTGGATGATATTATCACAATGTGTCCAGAGATTCCATATGAGTTTGACCTGAATGCATTTCAGCCGGGACCTCCCTACAGTGATATTTCATGGTCAACAGTGTGCGATGGTGAATATATTTTCTTTGGGAATGACGAATCCGAAACCCTTACGAGTTGGCAGTTTCCAGAGGATTGTTGGGGACAGATTTTAACGCTCCAGGGGTCGCTTGCAAATCCATGTGCGCCCGGCGGACTCCTTTGGGAATTGGAGGTAGAAGTTGATGTATGTGACATCACGATTCCCAACGTTTTCACACCTAGGAATGCCGATACAATGAATCAAAGTTTTTACATACAAGACCTTGAAAATTATGACAATGTAATGGTAAGGGTTTTTGACAGATGGGGGAACCTTGTCTATACAAATGACAATTACCAAAACACAAATGCATGGTACGGCGACGATTCTGCAGATGGCACTTACTGGTATACGATCCTTTTGCCAAACGGCCTAACCCATCAGGGTACCGTCTCGATTTTCAGATAGCGCAATACAATCAGATTTGGCAAAAGCACGTACCCGTTATCTCTGCTCCGACTGCGGGACCTCAACTGCTCAGTGGGTAGGTAAATGTCCTGGATGCAAAGCGTGGAATTCCCTCAAGGAAGAAACAGTTACAGATTCAGGAAAACGCGCGCACAGATATGCTACAGCTTCTCCTCAGGGAGGTGTTCTTACACAAAAAGCGAGGCCTCTCGCTGAGGTCACGATAGAAAACATCATGCGACTTTCCTCTGGGGAAGCGGAATTGGATCGCGTTCTGGGTGGAGGTGTTGTGCCAGGATCGTTAATCCTTTTGGGAGGAGAGCCTGGAATAGGAAAGTCCACATTGATGCTTCAGGTGGCCATGATGGTTAGCGCTTCTGGCGCAAAGGTTTTATATGTCAGTGGTGAAGAGAGCCCAGAACAGGTAAGGATGAGAGCGCAGCGTATAGGTGCAGTTCCGAAATCTTTAATGGTGCTTCCAGAGACAAGGGTGCCGATGGTCTTAAATGCTTTGCAAGAAGATCAGTTTTCTCTTTTGGTCATTGATTCAGTCCAAACTTTGGACCAGCCTGAGGTAGACGGCGCCCCCGGTTCAGTTTCTCAAATCAGAGAATCAGTGGCTGCAATTACGGCATATGCAAAGTCTTTTGCGCTTCCCGTATTTCTTGTAGGCCACATTACAAAAGAGGGTTCCCTTGCTGGACCCAAAGTACTTGAGCATATGGTGGACGTCGTTCTTCAATTTGAAGGAGATCGCAATCACGCATATCGGATGTTGAGAGCGGCAAAAAACAGATTTGGCACGACTTCCGAGCTCGGGATTTATGAGATGATGGGTGATGGTTTGAAAGCGGTAGAAAATCCCAGCGAAGTGCTTTTAGGTGAAGCTGGCGAAGCATCAAGTGGATCGGCAATCTCTGTTGCATTGGAGGGCGCACGTCCCCTGTTGGTCGAGATGCAAGCGCTTGTCAGTACCGCAGTTTACGGCACCCCTCAGCGCTCGGGAACGGGGTTTGATCTTCGCAGGTTAAACATGCTACTCGCGGTACTTGAAAAGAGATGTGGTTTTAAACTTGGCTCTTTTGATGTATTTCTTAATCTCGCAGGAGGGCTTAAAATAAGCGACCCAGCAAATGACCTCGCGGTTGTCGCAGCGATATTGTCCTCAAGCCTAGACCTTCCTCTTGACCGTGACACTTGTTTTGCGGGAGAAGTAGGGTTAAGCGGAGAGATAAGGCCCGTAGCTAGACTAGATGAAAGGATGTCAGAAGCAGCGCGATTGGGAATGAAACGTATGCTCATAAGCGGTCATGGAAAAAGACCTCCTACTCCAAAAGGGTTAACACTTGTGCCCATCAAACGCGTTTCAGAAATTCAGCGGGTGATTTTCTAGACTCTCTATACTCCCGCAAGAACAACAACGAACTCTCCCCGAGGTGCCTTTTCTTCAAAATGCGAAATCGCCTCCGCCACAGTTCCCCTAAATATTTCTTCGTGCAGTTTTGAGAGCTCTCTACAAAGTGCAATTTTGCGTTCAGAACTTTCGTATTTCACGAGTTCATTTAGGAGTTTTATTATTCTGTGAGGGCTTTCATATAACACAACAGTACGCTCTTCTTCTAGAAGCGCTTGGAGTCGTTTTTGGCGCCCCTTTTTGTGAGGCAAAAACCCTTCGAATACGAACCTGTCACATGGAAGACCAGATACGACAAGCGCTGGAACAAAAGCAGTGGCCCCCGGCAAACAACTGACGTCCACCCCGGCTTCAACGCACGCCCTCACAAGTAAGAATCCTGGATCAGAAATGGCAGGTGTTCCCGCATCGGAACACAAGGCATAATTCATCCCGGACCTTATTTGCTCTACAATAGCATCTACAGCACGGTGTTCATTGTGAAGGTGGAACGCGCGAAGAGGTCTGTCTATTGAATAATAATGAAGGAGTTTGCCTGTAGTTCGCGTATCCTCAGCAAGGATTAAATCTGCTGACTTCAGAACTTCAAGGGCTCTTTCAGTCATGTCCTTTAAATTTCCTATCGGTGTAGGAACAATATCTAACCGCCCTAAATTCATGATTGAAATCTCCTTGTAATTCTCATTTTAAACCCTTGAATCGCAGACTCAATTTCGGGTTTTGTACCCTCAGTTTTTATGCTGTTGTTAAAAACGTCACATGCAGCTTCAAAATGGCTACATGCATCAATGGAGTCGAGCATATCATTGAAGTTTGTGGTGTCATTGGAAAAAAGAGTCGATGTAAAATTCGCTCGATCTAGTATTGTCAACCCTTCCCCAATTGAAGATAGGGGGAGAGACTGTAAGCTTTCTGCAAGACTTTTTCGACCCCTCTTTTTCTTAGATTTCTTCGGAGTTTCAATCGCAGTAACTTCTGCAATGGAATCGATCAGATTGGTTTGGGATTCATCCTCATTGTTAAAGCGCACATCCTCATCCATCCTTACCATCGCTTCGAATGCCTTAAAACGCAAGATGGTGAGCCGCTCATGTAAATCTCTTGATTTAATTTGAAGCTGCTCCATTCCCTCTTTTGAAAGGTTGCCGGATTGCATATCTCTAACGCCCTGTTCAATTTGAGCCGCTAAATTTTCAAGAGGTATGTGCTTTTCGTCACCCATTTTTACTTTCAGTCCTTTGATGGCCAAATATACACCTCCCTTTAAAATTATTTAAAAATCTTCGTCCTCTATATCGTCTAAGCGCTTCGATTTCTTTTCTTTCCCTGATTTCCCTTCAGGTTCCGCATCCTCTTTATCCTGATTGGAGTCAGAACCTTGAATAGAATTTCGCAGTCGATCTAGCTCTGTTGAAATCGCCTTTTTACGTTGCGTCTTATGTGCTTCCCTGTCATAACTATAAATAGGTTCTTCGAGTGTGCCGTCCATCGCAAGGAAGAAGATGCTCCCAAGGTTGTCTTCTTCGATGTCACCAAACTCGACTTGTCTCGAATCTCTCAGGTCTCTCAGCGCAAACCCAAGGGTATAGTCTATTTGGCCAGAAAAAGTGTGCCGGCCCTCAAGACTGACGTTCATTGCCGATGATTGAATATTAACATAAGGAATCGTTGTTGAGGAAGAAACAACAATCACAGTGCTCTCAATGTGAGCGAATTCGATGTCTTTCAATCGTCCACGAAGATCTTCAGGGTCGACAAGTGGGGCAATCAACCTGTGGTCTTTCAAGTAATCCGCCACCTCACCGAAGACCTCAAAGTTCTTGAGCCTCCCATGGTTAATCTCAACATCAAGATTTGAGAGCAGTCCATCAGAGATCCAATTGCCATCTAAACCCCACTCCAAATTGATATTTCCTGCCGCACTTACAGCACCCTGAACATGATCAGACCGCAAAGTTGTTTGCCCGAAATTGTGATATGTTTTGAAGAGATCTGGGAGGGATAAATTATCTGCAGTCCCAGACAATCCAAGAATCCAACCACTGCCACCTGGCCTAAGAGAGCCCTCAACTCTGGCATGCCCTTGAAGACCTTGCGCTGTGGCGTTTCGAATAGCCAGTTGTGATGCGCCGATATCCATTCTAGAGGTCAAAGATCGGCATTCTAAATTGTCCCAGTACAGTCTGTCTACAGTCACCTTAACCCCCAAATCAGACCCCAATGGCAACAATGTCGCTTGGGTATTCACCTTGTTGTCGGGTTGAAAATTTTCCCACCATGCAAGAATTCCGCCTACAACGATGCTTTCCGCCTTGAGATCCAGGGTTCCCTTTAATGCCCCGCCTTCGCTCCATTTTTCTAAGCCCAACAGTTTGCCATCGAGCCCCCCTCGATTGCCATTCCAATCAAAGTCAAACGACCGTATGGTAAGATCACCACCTTTTACTTCAGCGTCTAAGTTTCTGATTAAATAGGGCGAAGCGTTAAGCGTGCCCTCAATTTTTTGAGAGGAAATTTCTGCAACCACATCGTATATCTTGCCAGATGGAGACCTTTTTAATCGGCCATCAATTGTAACCTCACCACTGTTAGGCAAAGCAGACATTTCTGTCGTCTGAAGTTGCGGTATCCAACTGGCGTAGGATGACTGCGCATCGATCTTTAAAGACCCACTTAGTTTCAGTGGAGACTTCTTCAGGTCGGTACATTCTGCTTTTGCGTTTACTGCGATACCACTCGACTGAATTTGAACATTAGTAATCCTTAAACCGACAGGAGACTTTCCGGGAGAATAGTCAAAAACACCACTTGTTTGAATCTTTCCCGTCGTGTTTAATGCCAGTCCAGTTAATTTAGGAGATATGGCAAAACTCGCTTCAGAGAGTGACCATTCAAGTTTTGCTTTTTGAGGGTTTGCATTCAACGATATCGAAATTTCCCCATCATAATCCCACCCATTAAAGACTTCTTTTTCAGCCCAAATGGATTTTAATTCTTCAATCTCGATGTTGTCACTTTCTATATAGACACTCCATTCCTCATCTCTTTCAGCGTTTATCTGTGCTTTTCCTTTAAAAGCAAGATCATTGATGACCGCATCGTTGATTGTTACTTCAATCCCTCCATCTTCCTCTGTTTTATAAGAAGTGGAGAAATACCCTTCAAGCGGCAACAGTTGATCACCTCCCTGGCCTCCTTTGATCACAAAATCTGAAAAGGATGAATCAAAATCCCCATCTTTAACGATGGCATCTCGGATGTTACACTCGTACCGATCTCCTTTTATTGTAGAGGCAACGACCTCTATTTCACGAAGAATAATTTGAGAAATTTGCAATCCCCCATCTACATCTCCTTCCTTTTTTGTCACCAAAACATCGGTATTCCATTTGCCGTTGCGATGTTCTTTCAAGCGAAGCACTGCTCCCTCAATAAAAAGCGCATCTATCACGGGTTCTCCAAATAAGACATCCCAAAGAGAAAACGCGACCCCCAACCGTTGCGCTTTTACAAGAGTGTCCGCAGCTTCACCAATATGACTGACTGATCCGAGTAAAATTACATCGTGTAAATCGACGGTTACTTTTGGAAATTCGCTCCAAATCGAAATTCCGATCTCTCGTACGCTTAATTCAGTTAAGAGCTCGTGATTCACTTTTTCTAAGGCAGTAGCTTTCCAGTGATCTCCGTTCAACAGTACGGCAAGACTTACACCGCCTAAAACAAATGTGACGGTTGCAAGGGCGATTAAGACAATGCGCTTATACGACATTACCGAACGTAATCACCCATATGTGTAAGCCCCCCTTCTTTTATAAGCTTCCTAAACATTCTGTTGTTTTCTGGATTCAGCTTGTATTCACGAACCTTCTCTTTGTCTCCCTCTTTCTTTTTTACAGCCTCGAAACCCAGACCTTCGTTCGTTGTCAATACTTCTTCCCAGAGGTTCGCTTTTTCCTTGTCTGTGCCATCAAATTTATAAACATGAAGGACATCTTTGGAGCGCTTTGCGAGCAACAAATTCCACCGTTCGGAGTTTCCTGATTTGGTACTAAGGATGTGGTAACCCGCAAATTTTCGAAGCACATTTTCGGTCCCCAACACACGCGCGTCTGTTCCGAATGTCACATATTGGGAGTGAATCGTTAACCGTTCTTCAAGTTCATCGCTTTGCTCGGTAAAGGTCCATTCTCCAAGCCAGCTATTTGGAAAATGTGTTTTATCCCTGCGGTTTAATGGCATCGGTTCCGTAAATGTTACTTCAACGCACCCAGTAAAAAGAATGAGGGCACCAAGTGAGATTATAAACGTAGACTGTGTCATTTAGATGAAGGTTTAATTATAAAAACAAGGCAAACATGCCAACAATAAGACAATAAACGGCAAACCACATCAAGTTAGCGCCTTTGACGAGCGCGACCATCCACTTACAAGCAGCGACGCCAGCTACGAAAGCCGCGACAACACCCACAGTATAGCCAAAAACAGGAATGTGTGAATTATTCACAAAAGGTTCATTTGCTTCTGCCAAATCTTTCATTTCAAGGAGGTTTGCTCCAACAATAGGAGGCAGCGCCATCAAGAAACTAAACTTTGCTGCTTCGGCTCTTGATATCCCGAGAAGTAGTGCTGCTCCAATGGTACTCCCCGACCTGCTTATCCCTGGGAGTATCGCCATGGCCTGGGCCAGTCCGATAAGGATTACATTTTCCGATTTCAGGGGTCTTTCAAATTTTGCTTTTACTTTTTGAGAAATAGCAAGTATAACAGCGGTAACAATAAGCATCGCGCCCACAAATTGAGTGGAGCCAAGACTCTCAATGGTGTCTTTCAGCGAAAGACCAACAACCGCTGCAGGAATGGCGCTCAGAGCAATTAGCCCGACATATTTACGGGCCTTAAGCCCCTCCTCATTTTTTTGAAAAAAGTTGAGGAATAAACGCGATATGTCGGATCTGAAAACGACAATCGTGCTTAGGGCTGTAGCCCCGTGGACGAGAACCGCGAAAGTAAGATCTTCCTCAGGAAGATGTAAAATAGAGGTCCCTAACGCGAGATGTCCAGAACTAGAGACAGGGAGAAATTCGGTAAGGCCTTGTATGAGCCCCAATATGAGATAGGATAATGTTTCCCAGGCTTCACTCATGCCTTTTTGAGAATGGCGTATAAAATGGTGCCGTATCCAGCGAGAACGATATATGGAGCAAGCGTTATCCTTCTAAAGTTGAAAATTTCGTAACTGAAAACGTCGGGGTCGTCAGAGCCGCCTCCACTCATAAGAAGATACCCTAAAACCAACAATGCGAGCCCTATTCCAAGCCACATGTAATTCGTTGAGGAAAAGGCAAAGTTCTTATTTACAGGTTCGATGTTTTTTTTGCGCATACTGCAAATTTAGTTTAATGAAGCTGACCTACATCGAGACGTAGGTAACGGTTTACAGCCAAAGCTGTTGATATAACGCCTAAACCACCCCCTAAAACAACAAGCCCCCCAGCCAACATGCCCATTGTTGTGACGTCTAGAATGACTGCTTCAGAGCCAAGAGGGCTTTTAAGTAGCGCCAACGCTGCGGTGATAAAGGCAAAGGACAACAACCCTGAAGACACACCCAATATAAATCCTTGCTTGAGAAATGGCCTGCGAATGAACCCAGGTCTGGCACCTACAAGTTGCATATTTCTAATCAAAAAACGCCTCGCAAAAACGGTTAATCTTACCGTATTGTTCATAAGCGCAAGGGCAATGAATAAGCAGATAGAAGCGATTGATATAAGCGGAATCATCAACCGATTAATTGTTCTTTCGATTTTTGCGAGCAATTGGTCTTGCCAAACGACATCGGCCACCCCTGGGATATTCTCCAGTCTTTGCACGACTTCGGATAATTTTTCGGAGGTACTGAAATCGGCTTTTATCCGAACATCCATGGCGGGAGGCAGTGGGACGTACCCCAGAAATTCCACAAAGGATTCTCCCAGATCTTGTTCTAGCTTTTTCGCTGCGGTTGCAGGGTCAATATACTTCGCCTCAGCAACCGATTCTTCAGTTTCTACTATTGAGAGCGCAGTGTGAAGTGACTCGGTGTCCAAATCACGCAAAAAGTATACTTGAATTCTCACTTCTTGACGAAGCTGTTTTTCCCAACGTGAACCCAGGAAAGACAAGACAGAGAGAAGACCTATTAGAACAAGGGTCAATGTCATTCCCACTACCGTCGTAAACGTAGTAGTTGCCTGTGATGCGGGTAAACGATTGTTGTTTTTGCTACGACTAGATGCCATACCCCAAAGATGCACCTTACCTCCTTTAATATTTCGATGTTTCACAAAACAATGCTTATTCATAATAAATCTAAATAAGACGAGGTTCTACAGCCAAAACAACTATTTTTGCAGTATGATTACAGTCAGTGAAGGAGCAAAGTCTCAAGTGTTAAAATTATTGAGTGAAGAAGGCCGTCCAAAAGGTAGCTTTGTCCGTGTAGGAGTGAAGGGAGGTGGGTGCAGCGGACTTATGTATGAGATGGACTTTGACCACCAGATGAATGATGGGGATCAAAATTTTGAAGACAAAGGCGTAAAAATAGTCGTAGATAAAAAAAGTTTTCTTTACCTAGTGGGAACAGAGTTACGTTACAGTGGAGGCCTGAACGGAAACGGATTTGAGTTCTACAACCCCAACGCCAACCGCACATGTGGATGCGGCGAGAGCTTTTCACTTTAACCATTCATTATATTAAAATTCTATGGAAAGAATAGATGAAGATAAACTAATTGATGAAGTTACAGGGAAGAACTACGAGTACGGTTTTACCACTGACATTGAATCGGACACACTGCCTCCAGGTCTAGACGAGGATGTCGTGCGAATAATCAGTGCAAAAAAAAATGAGCCGGAGTGGCTTTTGAATTGGCGGTTAGAGGCGTTTAAAATTTGGTCTGAAATGACAGAACCAGACTGGGCGCACGTAGAATATGAAAAGCCAGATTTTCAAGCGATCAGCTACTACTCTGCTCCGAAACAGAAGAAAGAACTTGCATCCTTAGACGAAGTGGATCCAGAGCTTTTAAAGACGATGGAGAAGCTGGGGATCAGTCTAGAAGAACAGAAGAGACTAAGTGGAGTTGCAGTAGATTTTGTGATGGACAGCGTTTCAGTAGCGACCTCTTTCAAAGAGAAACTCGGCGAGCTGGGTGTGATTTTTTGTTCTCTTGGAGAAGCGATTCAAGAACACCCGGAATTGGTGCGCAAGCACTTGGGAACGGTCGTTCCTCAGAAAGACAATTACTACGCAGCATTGAATTCGGCGGTATTCACCGACGGTTCCTTTTGTTATATCCCCAAAGGTGTAAGATGTCCGATGGAACTAAGTACTTATTTCAGGATAAACCAAGCTGGAACAGGTCAATTCGAACGCACATTGATTGTTGCCGACGAGGGAAGCTACGTCAGCTACTTAGAAGGCTGCACGGCTCCACAGCGAGATGAAAACCAACTCCACGCAGCTGTTGTGGAGATTGTCTCTCACGATGAAGCTGAGGTAAGATACAGCACAGTACAAAACTGGTATCCTGGAGACAAAGACGGCAAAGGAGGGGTCTTCAATTTTGTCACAAAGAGGGGTCTGTGTCATCGCGCTGCAAAAATTAGCTGGACTCAAGTAGAGACCGGTTCTGCGATCACGTGGAAATATCCGAGCTGTATATTGAAAGGAGACGACAGTATCGGGGAGTTTTTCAGTGTTGCTGTTACAAACAATAAGCAACAGGCTGATACGGGGACAAAGATGATTCACATCGGAAAGAGAACTCGATCTACGATTATTTCCAAAGGAATTTCTTCGGGACATTCACAAAATTCTTATCGAGGTTTGGTCCAAATTCATCCGGGAGCTGAAAATTCACGAAATTTCTCAGTGTGTGATTCATTGCTCATGACAGATACATGCGGAGCGCATACGTTCCCGTATATCGAAGTAAAGAACCCAACGGCTCAAATTGAGCACGAAGCGACCACATCGAAAATAGGGGATGACCAAATATTTTACTGTCAGCAACGAGGGATTGAAGAGGAGGAAGCGATAGGCCTTATTGTCAAGGGATACGCAAAAGATGTATTAAATAAACTGCCAATGGAGTTTGCAGTTGAAGCCCAAAAACTCCTTACTATTTCACTGGAAGGAAGTGTTGGATAATTTTTGAAAAAGAACGATGCTGAAGATTAATAACTTATGCGCCAAAGTCGGCGACAACGAAATTCTAAAAGGACTTAACTTGGAGGTTAAACCAGGTGAGCTTCATGCGATTATGGGCCCAAATGGTTCGGGTAAATCTACGCTGGCGGCTGTGTTGGCAGGTCGAGACTCCTACGAAGTGACCGACGGATCAGTCGATCTTG
>CAWVRV010000058.1:0-12749 GCA_963932755.1 uncultured Flavobacteriales bacterium
AAACCCATTCCGAATACAAAAGCGCACGAGGTGGATTTGAGGAGGAGGAGTTGAATAGGTTGAGAATCGAGGTGACATGTCCGTCATCGATATGATGCGGGGCTAGGATGAGCTTCGTAGAAGAATCCCAAGTGAGATCTGAGAGGGCTTTTTCTTCAGGAGGCCAAGAGCTTCCAGCGACGATTACCCGCGATGAACCCTTCCATGCTTGAAGGATCTCAGGCACTTCTTTTGAGAGGGCGAGTCGGCTTACACGGTCGGCACGAGGATCTCCCAGTGGTTTAGAATCGATGGAGACCTGAGCAAGCAGCAGAGATGAAGAATCGTCTTGGGTGAGAATCGTAGAAAGGTTCGACCAGGTGTTACGCAGGAATAAACCTGAGAGCGTTTTGCGCAACAAAGGCGCATCGGGAAGGATGTGAGCTGCAAAAACACACGTGGTGACAGGTGGCGATGCATGGGTGAGTTGCCTGATCAATTCAGGCCAAACCTCATATTTGGCAGACGCAAAAAACAAAATCCGATACTGAGCAGCTTGAAGGAATTGTCTGACCTGGGATGGCGTATCCATCGGAAGCCCAGTGATGAAATCGTTCTTGCGCAACCAACTCGGAGGCGAAGTGGTGGTCAGGGGGGTATGTCCCGAAGGAGAATACAGCGTGAGTAAAATCCGTGATTCGGGGTGCATAGAGATATACGCCTCAATCACAGGCGCAGCTTGTTCGTATTCTCCCAGTGAGGCACAATGGAACCAAGACCATTTGTGAGTTCCAGGAACAAGTTTGTGTGTACGCTGTGTCAACGCTTGAAGATGACTCGGGGACCGCATCTCTATAAATGCGCTTGCACGGGCGTGACCGAAAAATGCAAGTACACGAAGTATCATAGAATAAATCGAGATGATCGACAGATATATATAATGTAGAATTCGCATCTGTGAAGGACGGGTATTAATACCAGTACTCTTTTGCATCTCGTTTGTAGATATGAAGAACCCATCCAAATTCAAATCCGAGACCTGCATCGAAGCGGGGTTCGGCATCAGGGATCCCTGTATCGAAATTTGTGGTTCTGAGCGGACTCGTGCGAGAGGCAAAACTGAAGAGGCCACCGTAAGCGTTGATTCTTCTTTTTGTATCCATATGCCAATACCCTATAAATCCAGAAACATATCCTCCCCAAGAGAGCCTATCGTATCCTGACAGATAAGGATCTTCGAGCTGAGTGATGCGGTGTTCTGTGAAATCGAAACCGATTTTATGATGTATTGAGCCGAGGCCTCCGCGTAAAAAAATACCCGAGTTTACATTTGAAAAACCCAATGGAATAATCGTACCTCCATGGATCCCGACAATTGCGCCTCTTCCAGAAACGGAGATATTCGCAACATCTCCTTCATTATCTACGATTTGTCCATCGGGAGAAAGCAAGTTAGACAGCAACCCTGGCTCTTGAGACTCGGCTCCAGTTAGGTATGTGACACGAAAACCGAGATATTTATTGTCCTCCGTTTTGACACCGAAAGAAGCGCCTACAGAAGCAAACGCGCCAAATCGGGCGTTTAAATCCGCGACAGGTAGAAATCCTCCAGCAGCAAATGAGATGTGTGGCGATTTGAGAGGGGTCGAAGCAACGTCTCGTGTGGTTTGGCCTTGAATAGAAGTAGGGTTGAAACCCACAACGAATAGAGCTAAACCCCAAGCAATCAAAGGAATAGAGATTGTATTGTGCTTCTTATTCATAAAGACGAAGGTAGGTTTTGTATCTTAGACTTTTGAGGTTGGGATTGAATTTATAGAACTTTATAGGTTCGTTGAATAACAAGGGGTTACTTCGTCCTTAAGAACAAATCCTAAAGTGTATATTCGCTTTGTATAAAAAAAACGCTTGAGAATAGCGTCTAAAAAAGACATGGAAGGAATAAAAATGGTAGACCTCAACGGATTGATGAACCGCATCAGACCAGAATTAGACGTTGCCATTAAGAGGGTATTGGATTCAGGAAGATTTATCGGAGGGGAGGAAGTGGAAGGATTCTCAAAACAATTAAAATCAGCATTGTGTTTGCACGAAGGCAAAACCATGGGAGGGTTAAGCGATGATGTTTTCATTGTCCCTTGCGCGAATGGGACTGACGCCCTTCAGATTGCATTAATGGCATTGGGAATCGGGCCCGGAGACGAAGTGATCACTCCTGCATTTACCTTTATCTCTACAGTGGAAGTAATCGCACTTTTGGGAGCGAAAGCTGTCCTGGTAGATGTTCAAGCAGATACGTTCAACATTGACTGTCGTGAAGTAGAAAAGGCGATTACTGAAAAGACAAAGGCAATCATCCCCGTCCACCTGTTTGGCCAATGTGCCGATATGGGAGCGTTGATGGCGATTTCAAACAAAACGGGGGTCCCGATCATTGAAGATACCGCACAGTCACTATTGAGTACGTATTGTAACGACCAAGGCATGAGTGGAAGGGCTGGGTTATTTGGTGCTTTCGGAACGACGAGTTTTTTCCCAAGTAAAAATTTAGGTTGTATCGGAGATGGTGGCGCTCTTTTTACGCGTGACAAGACGTTAGCCCAAACAGCCAAGTCAATTGCGAATCATGGCGGATCAAAGAGATACCAGCACGACAGGGTAGGATTAAACTCGCGTTTAGATGCACTGCAAGCGGCTGTACTCCGAGTCAAATTGCCACATCTGAATTCGCATATCTCTCAACGTCAAAACGCAGCAGCCATATATGACGACTTACTCAAAAACGTGGAAGGCGTCGTGGTTCCAGCAAGAGATGAAAAATCAAGCCATGTGTTTAATCAATACACCATCAAGCTAGAGGATGAGATCAGGGATGAATTGGCACGGGGCTTGGCAGAAGATGGAGTCCCTACAGGGGTGTACTATCCCAAAGGAATACACGAACAAAAAGCCTTTGAAGGATTGGGGTATAAAACCGGAGCATTTCCAATCACTGAAAAATTATCAAAAACTGTTTTATCTCTGCCTATGCATACGGAACTTAGCAGCGCACAACAGAAGTACATTGTTGCACGTTTGGTAAGTCGATTAAGTGAGATGAAGGATTAATTTTAAGTCAGTAAAAGTCAGGATATGAATATTACCGTAGTTGGAACAGGATATGTAGGCATCGTAACAGGCACTTGTCTTGCAGAGACAGGGAACAGTGTTACTTGCGTAGATATCGACGAGGCAAAGGTGGCCGCGTACTCATCGGGCAAGATTCCTATTTACGAACCGCATCTAGAGAGCTTGTTGGTAAGGAATATTAAAGCGGGCAGGATCGATTTCACAACAGATTTGGCATTTGCTGTCAAAAAAAGCTCTGTGGTTTTCCTTGCCCTGCCTACCCCTCCCGGAGAAGATGGGTCAGCCGATTTAAAATACATTCTGGAAGTAGCGAAGGACCTGGGGGAGATCATAGATACATATACCGTGGTGGTCGATAAAAGTACCGTTCCAGTAGGGACGTCAGATAAAATCCGTGAAGCAATAGGCGCGAATGGAAAAGCCGCATTTGATGTGGTTTCAAATCCTGAATTCTTGCGCGAAGGCTATGCGGTAGATGACTTCATGAAACCTGACAGAGTGGTTGTGGGATGCTCTAGCGACCGTGCCAAATCAATTATGGAGGAACTCTATAAGCCGTTTGTCAGGCAGGGAAACCCTGTTATTTTCATGGATGAACGCAGTGCCGAATTGACAAAATATGCCTCGAACGCTTTCTTAGCCACGAAAATTTCGTTTATGAATGAAGTGGCAAACTTCTGTCAAGCGGTAGGTGCCGATGTCGATATGGTGAGAAGAGGAATCGGCACAGATTCTAGGATAGGGCCTCGGTTTTTATTCCCTGGAATAGGATACGGGGGCAGTTGCTTCCCCAAAGATGTGCAAGCTTTGCATCGCAGCGGAAAGCAACAAGGATGTGAGTTTAAGATTCTGGAAAGTGTGATGGACGTCAATGTGAAGCAAAAAGTAATGATGCTTACAAAGATGAAAGATCATTTCTCTGGCAATCTAAAAGGACGGAAAATTGCCGTTTGGGGGCTCTCGTTTAAACCCGAAACAGATGACATCAGACAGGCGCCTTCACTAGATAACATCCATGCGCTGCTGGCCGAAGGCGCAGAGTTAATTGTATACGATCCAGAAGCGATGGAGAATGTGAAAGCCATCTTTGGAGACAAAATTCAATATGCAAATCGTTCTACAGAAGCACTCAAGGATGTCGATGCTTTGCTGATTTGTACAGAGTGGGCCGCATTTCGGAACCCTGATTTTGAATTCATGAAGGCGACGATGGCTGCACCGAGTATTTTTGATGGCAGGAATCTATATGAATGTGACAGAATGGAAAGTTTAGGTTTCACATACCACAGTGTGGGAAGAAGGACTGTGATCTCAACAGAAAAATGAAAGAGCGCGTTCTCATAACAGGTGCTGCTGGGTTCTTAGGCTCCCATCTCTGTGACAAATTCTTCAACGAAGGGTTTGATGTCATCGCGATGGACAATCTCATTACGGGAGACCTTAGAAACCTTGCGCATTTAAATGGAAAGGAGAACTTTACTTTTCTGCATCACGATGTCACAAATTTCACGCATGTAAGCGGGAGACTCGATCACATCCTTCATTTTGCTTCGCCAGCCAGCCCCATCGATTATTTGAGAATTCCTATCCAAACTTTAAAAGTGGGGTCGATCGGAATTCACCGCCTGTTGGGACTGGCGAAAGACAAAGGCGCGCGCATAACCATCGCCTCCACCAGTGAAGTTTACGGCGACCCAGAGGTACATCCCCAAACAGAAGAGTATTGGGGGAGCGTAAATCCGGTAGGACCCAGAGGCGTTTATGATGAAGCGAAAAGATTCCAGGAAGCTATTACAACTGCGTACCATACATACCATGGCATCGAAACGCGTATCGCACGTATATTCAACACCTATGGACCACGGATGCGATTGAATGACGGTCGTGCTCTTCCCGCATTTATAGGCCAAAGCATACGGGGCGAAAACATCACCGTCTTCGGAGATGGATCCCAAACGAGGAGTTTTTGTTATGTCGATGATTTAATAGAAGGCATTTATAAATTGCATTTCAGTGAGGAAAACAGGCCTGTAAATTTGGGGAATCCTGTAGAAATAACAATCCTGGATTTCGCAAAAGAAGTCCTCAAGTTAACTGGGGCAAATGTGAAGATTGTACACAAAGATCTTCCAACGGACGACCCGAAAAAGCGACGTCCAGACATCACAAGAGCGAAAGAAGTTCTAAATTGGGCCCCAACGATAGATCGCGCAGAAGGACTTCGACGAACATTTGAATACTTCCGCACGCTTTCAAAAGAAGATCTGCATAAAAACGAACACAAAGATTTTGCCGCATACATCAAAAAATAGCGCGCAAAAAGCGTCCTCAACCCTCGCATCCGAAGCCAAAGGCGAAGTGTCACATTTCGGGAGCGCCTACGTGCACGAAAGTGCCGTTATTGATGAGGGAGCAGAGCTTGGAGAAGGAGTCAAGGTTTGGCATTTTTGCCATGTGATGAAAAACGCTCGGCTCGGTACAGGGACATCTCTGGGCCAAAACACGTTCGTCGCATCGGGCGTCACTACGGGGTCGAATTGTAAAATACAGAACAATGTAAGCCTGTACCAAGGCGTCACTCTGGGCGACGATGTTTTCCTCGGACCGAGTTGTGTCTTTACGAATGTCATCAATCCTCGCAGTGCTGTAGTAAGGCGTGACGCCTACGCGCCTACGAAGGTCGGGAACGGAGTAACTGTCGGTGCAAACGCCACTGTTATTTGCGGAACAAATTTGGGCGACTTCGCCTTCATAGGTGCGGGAGCCGTTGTGACCCGTGACGTTCCACCTTACGCTTTGGTGTTTGGAAACCCCGCTCGTTTTGCGGGATGGATGTCACCACACGGATGTAAACTTGAGTTTGGAGAAAATGAAATTGCGGTTTGTTCTGAATCAGGAGCCAAATTTCGATTGGAAAACGAAAAAGAAATTCACCCATGTTAAATAGTATGTACCAAAAATTAACTTCAGGAAAGGCAACCATAAGTGTTGTAGGACTTGGATATGTAGGGTTGCCTATTGCATTGGCTTTCGCAAAAAAAGTCCGCGTCATCGGTTTTGACATCAATGAAGAGAGAATCAACATGATGAAAGATGGAGTGGATCCTTCTGGTGAAATAGACCCCAAAGAATTTGAGGGTTGTGACATCACATTTACTACAAAACCTGAAGATTTAAAAAATGCAGACTTTCACATTGTGGCCGTTCCTACACCCATTAACCCCTCTCATCAGCCAGATTTAACGCCGCTTATTTCGGCATCTACCACACTGGGCTCTGTACTCAAGAAAGGCGACTACGTCGTATACGAGAGCACAGTATATCCTGGATGCACCGAAGAGGATTGTATCCCTGTATTGGAAAAGGTAAGTGGGTTGAAATTTGGCACTGACTTTAAGGTCGGATACTCACCCGAAAGAATTAACCCAGGAGACAAAGTACACACCCTAGACACAATCGTGAAAGTTGTGGGCGCGGGAGACGAAGAGTCCACCGAGCAGGTTGCCAAAGTATACGAAATGGTCGTAAGTGCAGGAATACATCAAGTAAGCTGCATCAAAGTCGCTGAGGCAAGCAAGATTATTGAAAACACACAAAGAGACCTCAACATCGCACTCGTCAATGAGCTCAGTATCATCTTCAATAAAGTGGGGATTAATACATACGAAGTTCTCGAAGCTGCTGGTACGAAATGGAATTTCCTTCCTTTTAAACCCGGACTTGTAGGAGGTCATTGCATAGGGATAGACCCTTATTACCTCACTTGGAAATCGAGCAAAATGGGATATCACGCAAAAGTGATCAACTCTGCCAGATATATCAACGACAGCATGGGGTTTTATGTCGGAAAACAAACCGTAAAGAAGATCTTGGCACGAGGTGTAAATGCATTGGGCGCAAGGGTTTTGGTCATGGGGCTTACCTTTAAAGAAAACGTAGAAGATATTCGAAACACGAAAGTCATTGATGTTATCTCCGAACTGGAATCCTTCAACGTCAAAGTCGATGTCGTAGATCCCATGGCTCAACCAGATGAAGTTCTTCGCGAATATGGGATTGAACTCTGCAAGAAACCCGAAATGGGAGTATACCACGCAGTGATTGTTGCTGTAAACCATGACGAATACGCTCACCTTACAGAAGAGGAACTGTCTCTCTTTATGGAAGGCGGCAATGGCGTCCTTGTCGATTTGAAGGGCATCTATCGCAACCGCATTAAAAACCTTGACTACTGGAGTCTATAGAACAGGATGAGATCTTTTAAAAACATACTGGTCACTGGAGGTGCAGGATTTATTGGCTCTCATGTGGTTCGGAGACTCACCAACAAGTATCCTGAAACGAATATTGTGAACCTCGACCTTCTCACCTATGCCGGGAATCTAGAAAACATTTCGGACATAGAGCATTCTGAAAACTATGCCTTTGTGAAAGGTGACATCTGCGACAGAGATCTCCTTAGAAACCTATTTAAACAGCACAATTTTGAAGCCGTTGTCCATCTTGCCGCGGAAAGTCATGTGGACAGGAGCATCGCGAATCCTGGTGCTTTTTTGGAAACAAATATCCTTGGAACGGCTGCATTGCTTGAGGTCGCTAAAGCGCATTGGATTCATGAAAATGGTGCGTTTAAAAATGCCGAAACAGGCGTTACAAACCACAATCTCAAAAATGTCTTTTACCACATATCGACAGATGAAGTCTATGGTTCGCTCGGAGAAGAAGGCCTTTTTTCTGAAACAACTTCTTACGACCCCAGAAGTCCGTATAGTGCTTCGAAAGCATCCAGTGATCACATCGTAAGGGCATACCACCATACCTATGGCATGCCTGTTGTCATCAGCAATTGCTCTAACAATTATGGCGCAAACCAGTTTCCGGAAAAGCTTATTCCGCTGATGATTAAGAACATCTGTGATCAAAAAAGCCTTCCTGTGTATGGCCAGGGGTTGAATATCAGAGACTGGCTATACGTTGAGGACCACGCAAACGCGATAGATCTCATCCTACATCAAGGTGCTTCAGGTTCTACTTACAACATCGGAGGACTTAACGAGTGGACGAATATTGATTTGGTGAAATACCTTATTCAAGTCGTTGATGAAAAGCTGCAGCGCCCGAAGGGCAGTTCTGATGGTCTGATTGCTTTTGTAAAAGACCGTGCTGGACACGACCACAGATACGCGATAGATGCGTCGAAAATAGAAAGAGAATTGGGGTGGAAACCGAGCGAAACTTTTGAAGTGGGTTTAGAAAAAACGGTGGCTTGGTATTTGGAAAACTCAGAATGGTTGAATAAAGTTGTGTCGGGGGAATATGAAAAATACTACGAACAGCATTACGGAAAGTGATGCTTGCTTTTCTAAGGAATCTATTTCGCAAGCGCCCATCTCAAGGTGTGGTTAAAAACGACTTAAAGCTTCTGATTACAGACGTTCACAGCCATTTGGTGCCCGGAGTAGATGACGGAGCACCTGACATGACCTCCGCCCTCGCGTTAATTTCCAGACTCCATCATTTGGGCTTCGAAAGGTTGGTAACCACTCCACATATTATGTCAGATTTGTATCCGAATACGCCGGATATTTTACAGCCTCGTTTTCATGAATTAAAACGGGAAGTTGCCAAACGATTCCCATCTCTAACATTAACTCTAGCTGCCGAATATTTCCTCGACACCTCTTTTATTGAGCTTTTAGAAAACCCCGACAAGCTTCTTACCTTCCCTTGCGTAGACCCGCTCAACGGAGACAAACACGAAATGCTTCTCTTTGAATTTGCGTTTCACGAAGCGCCAAATGATGAGCTTTTGACAGAAGCCATCTTTAAGATGCAGACTTCTGGAATCACACCTGTTGTGGCGCACTGTGCAAGGTATCCGTACTGGCATATGGACAGAAGCAAACTTGAAAGTCTTCACTCAAAAGGAGTCATCCTTACTGTAAACGCGGCAACACTTGTAGGGAATTATGGCGAGTTGGCAAAAGAAACAGCAAACCATGCCGTAGATCAGGGATGGATTAGAATGGTGTGTTCTGATACACATGCACCGCACCACATCGTCGCTGTAAAGGAACTTGAGACATCCGAAATACTCGCCAAGCTTATTGAATCTGGGAGATTGCTTAACCCAGGAGTCGGTAACAAATAGATCTATTAACCTACTGGAGCCAGTTTTACCTCAAGGCCATCTAGATCTGAAGCAAGTTTGATTTGGCATCCCAAACGGCTATTGTCCTCCACAAAAAACGCTTCATCTAGCATATCCTCCTCGTCTTCCGACCGTTCTGATATTACGTGAGAACTTAGAACATACATGTGGCAGCTCGCACACATCGCCATACCTCCGCATGTGCCTTCGACAGGAAGCTCATAGCTTTTACAGAGCTCCATCATGTTCATGTTCATATCCGTAGGAGCATCTAACTCATGTCGCTTCTCGTCTCTGTCGATAACGAATACTTTGATCATATCATCCATGGCACAAAATTCAAATAGATCTTACAAACTGGGTTTTCCAGTGACAGTCGTATACTTCAAGACCAAATTCTTATCTGGGAAAATTCTTTTATATGCGCTTTGGACCATCAGAGTGGCCTCATGAAAACCACAAAGGATCAACTTTAATTTACCAGGATAGGTATTAATGTCACCGATGGCATAGATCCCAGGAACATTTGTAGAATAGTCAAACGTATCTACTTCAATCGCGTTTTTAGAAATGTTAAGATTCCATTCTGCAATAGGCCCCAGCTTGGGACTCAATCCGAAAAGAGGGACCCAGTGGTCTGTTGCAATGGACATCATCCCTTCAGATTTATGCTTTACTTCCAATGCATTTAAGCTCTCCTCACCTGCAACACCTACGACTTCAGCATTTGTGATGAGGTTTATTTTTCCAGCTTCTGCAAGATCCAACACCTTTTGTACGCTGTCAGGATGACCTCTGAAACTTGGACGACGGTGAACGAGAGTCACCTCTGATGCGACACCTTCTGCCAAAAAAATGGTCCAATCAAGTGCAGAATCTCCCCCTCCAGAGATCACGACTTTTTTACCTCTGTAGAATTCTGGATCTTTAATAATATACTCAACGCCCTTGTCTTCAAATGATGCAAGATTTTCAACAGGCGGCTTCCGGGGCTCAAAACATCCCAATCCAGCAGCAATAGCGATAATCGGGGCACGGTGCTTGGTCCCTCTATTCGTCGTTAACACAAACTGACCTTCTTCATCCTTTTCTACGATCTCTGCTCTTTCGCCGAGTGTGAAACCGGGAGAAAAAGGCTCGATCTGTTCCATTAAACGCTCGGTAAGTTCACCCGCAAGTATAGAGGGGTAAGCAGGGATATCGTAAATAGGTTTCTTTGGGTAAATTTCTGTACACTGACCCCCAGGATGAGGAAGGGAATCAATTAAATGGCACCTCATCTTCAGCAAGCCAGCTTCAAAAACAGTAAATAAACCACATGGACCTGCACCAATTATCAAAATATCTGTTTGAATCATCGATTAATTGCTTCTATTGATTTTACTTCTGGAGCGACACTTCTAATCGCAGATTCTACGCCTCCTTTAATCGTCATATCGATTAAAGCACACCCAACACATGAACCGTGAAGTTCTATTTTTACAATGAAATCGTCCGTGATTTCATGCAAAGTAATATCTCCTGCGTCAGCCTCGAGATAAGGACGAAGCTGAGCGAGCGCATCTTGCACTCTTTTCGCTAAATCTGCCAGCTTTTCTGGTACGATTGGGTCGGTCATTTTTTTACGTTTTTCCCTAGGACTTCAAGCAAGTTAGCCACGACAGCACGAAATGCAGCGGCAGCGTCTGTATCTCCTTGCAATACGACAGGGCGACCTACATCACATGCCTCACGTATTGTTTGTAACAAGGGGAGTTCTCCAAGAAAGGGAACGCCCAAAGTCTCTGACAGTCTTTTCACTCCATCACGTCCGAAAATATGGTATTTAAACTGCTTTGCATCGGGTGGCACGAAGTAGGACATGTTCTCGACCATGCCTAAAACAGGAACATTAATGGCCTCTAATTGAAACATGCCGACGCCTCTGCGCGCATCGGCTAAGGCAACATCTTGAGGTGTTGAAACGATCACCGCACCCGTTAAATCGATGTCACTGACAAGGCTCAGATGAATGTCACCTGTTCCTGGTGGAAGATCCACGATCATGAAATCCAGCTCGCCCCAATGAACATCAGAAAACAGTTGTTTCAAAGCTTTCGTAGCCATCGGACCGCGCCATACAATCGCTTGGTCTGAATCGGCAAAAAATCCAATGGACAGCATTTTCACGCCATGCATTTCAACGGGTTCCATCAGGTGCTTCCCATCCACTTCAATTGGTTTGGGATTGTGACCCTGTACGCCAAACATTGTAGGAATACTGGGGCCATAAATATCGGCGTCGCACAGGCCTACTTTATACCCAAGTTGGGAAAGGGCAACGGCTATGTTTGAACTGACTGTACTTTTTCCCACGCCCCCTTTTCCCGAGGCGATGGCAATAATTTGCTTTACTCCAGGAAGGACTTTCCTTGTTTCTAGTGTTCTCTCCTCAGCGGGCAAGGCACCTACTTTCACCAGGGCCTTCACTTCGGAACCGAAGGCTCTTTCAAGTGCAAATTCGACAGCCTCTTGCATTCTCTTGCGCGCATGCAAAGCTGGATTGCTCGACTTCACCTCAATAGAAATCGTATTCCCGTCAATATGAATGCCAGACACCAAATTCATAGAGACGATATCTTTCCCGAAATCTGGGTCTACAACCCCACTTAACGCAGTTACAATTTGTTCTTTAGTAATATTCATCTCTTATATAAGAACCTCAAAGTTCGGTCATAGGATCCCAAAAGTGTCTGTCAAAAGTGACAACTTGGCCATCTTTTACATTTACGCCTTCTTTTGCCAATTCATCTTCCATAGAGCGCTGTGGAGGGAAGTGAATCGCACCTGACAACACCCCCAATCTATTTACCACTCGATGCGCAGGGACGAGGGGTGAAACGGTGAAACTTTGATTCATAGCCCACCCCACTCTCCTACTTGCTCTGACATCTCCAAGACATTTGGCAATGGCACCATAAGAAGTAACTCTTCCGCGTGGAATGTTTCGGACTATTTCAAATACATCTTCGTTGAAACCCATTGCGAGGACTGATTATACTTCAAGTTGAATGAAATGAATCTTCTTCCCCTCAGAAAGCCATCGCTTCTCGTAATACGTGATAATTTCAAGTGCTTCACGAAGGTCTTTGGGCACCCTGTGAACCAAATCGCCATATACATCTTGACTGTCTATATGAATTGTATACCCCTTTTCCAAATAACTTTCCTTGGACAAATCGTACAAAAGAACAGAATCTGTTTTGACATTTATAAAACTGCCGGGTTTTAATATTTTTTTATAAATCTCAATGTAAACAGAGGAGGTAATACGCTTGGTACCCTTTTCATCTTTCGGTTGTGGATCGGAAAAAGTAAGCCAAATCTCGGACACCTCATCGGTGTCAAAATATTTATTTATAAACTCGAGACGGGTACGTAAAAAGGCAACGTTCGGAAGGGATTCCTCTTTCGCTGTTTTTGCACCTCTCCAAAACCTGTGACCTTTAAT
>CAWVRV010000059.1:0-12060 GCA_963932755.1 uncultured Flavobacteriales bacterium
GCTGTCCCGACATTCATGCCACGGTAAATTTGCCTGGAATCTGCGCTTATTATTTCCGCTCCGACTTCTTGGGCAACTCGAATTGCGAACGCTGTTTTGCCTACTGCAGTAGGTCCTACGATACAAATGAGGAGTGGGCGCACGATTGTGATTACATCAATTCGTCTAGCCCATCCAAACTTGCATGGTCGTCACTCCATCCATCGTCATTTCCACCCTCTTGCTCCTCAAGATATGCATCGATTTCAGGGTCGCCTGTTTTCTCGGGTTTCCCATCCCCGGAGTCCATTGCGTCACCCTCCTCAGGCATCTCGAATCCCATTCCTTCTGCGAGGTCTCCGTCTTTGCTGTCAAATGAAGGGGGCGTTCCAGACTCAAAACAAAGTTGGGGGTATTCTATGTTGGGTACAGCTTCATCAAACGAAACAGGCTCGATGAAAAAGCACCACATCCTCAGGAAGTCGTATACGTATACAGCCCTCGAATCGGTGTTTTGAATGATGGCATCCACTTGAATGACGGTCATATCTCCATCACCTCCGATGTCCATCAAGGAGTACTCTTTTCCCTTTTCCCAATGTTCATCACTTTCAAAAAACGAGGCCATTTCGCCGGGACTCCAGCCGAACGCATCTAAGATGGCATTGTGAAAATGCAAAAGTGTTGAATCTGTGGAGATTTCGATATCCCGATATACATCTTGCTCGGTATCTAGAATGACACGAAGCTTTGCAATTTTTGTTGAATTAATTTCTGAAGCCATGGTATTCAAAGGTAGTTCTTTACGGTATTCACATCAATGGCATGGTGATTTGAATGGTGCACAACCTGTCCATTTTGCAAGATGAGCATCTGTGGGCTTTGGTGCTCGATGTGCAGTTTCTCTGCTATTGAAGCACTTACTGGTCTGTTTTCTAACAGGTCGAGATAATATGCCGAGACATCACTCAGAGATTCATCCCAACCCTGTTCAAACATCTTCAGCGCCATTCTGCTCACAGAGCATCTTGTGCTGTGTTTGAAGAGCACGACAGTCCCCAAATCGGATGCCGAAATCGCATTATCTAAATCCCCTACAGAAGTCAGGTGTTTCCAATTCATACCTTAGTAAATTTGTGGTCTATTATTCACAAAGGTACTAGCATATATGTTGACTCGTCTGATTAAAATATTATTGGCAGCCTCAAGTTTGGCTTACACGGTTTATTTGTTTTCTATAGCTCAAACAGGGGCCGCTATCGGAATGATTTTTGTTACGATCGTACTGGTTATGATGACTTTGAAAAGCATGAGGTTGGTCTTGGCTTTTGTGCAAATCAGGCAGCAGAAGATGCCCGAGGCAAAAAAATGGTTGGGGAGAATCCAACAAAATCAGCTTTGGCCTAGGCAGAGAGGCTATTACAACTTCCTGTTGGGTAGTCTGACCATGGAGGAGAATATGAACGTCGCGGAAAAGTATTTAAAAGACGCCGTGAGTATGGGATTGCGTCAAGCCCACGACGAGGCTGCGGCAAAACTCAACTTGGCTGTTATTGCGAGTACAAAGCGCCGCACACGCGAAGCCATCATGTTGCTCAACGATTGCAAGCGACTGGACACGAAAGGCATGCTGACGAAGGACATCAAAATGGTAGAGCAAGCGGTTAAGGGAGGAGGAGCGAAGACGTCAACAGGAGGTCGAGGCGGTTCATCATCTTCTGCGCGTCAAGCCAGAAGGGCGAAAAAGTAAGTGCGTTGATCCCTTTTCTTCGCGCGGATTAAGACCGCAAGGTGTTCTTTCTCTCCGCTTGGTTTTTACGTAAAACCTGCAGTTCAGAGAGCAATGACAAACTGATTTTCTCTGCGCGTTTCACAGTGTCACGAAGTGCGGCTTGCTTTGTATTTTCTTCTGGAATAAGTACGTCTTGTCTCGCTTGAGAAACCAATGCTTTCAGTGAAACATTTGCTTTCTTGATTAACTGATGCGCCTGTTCATCGTCAATGGGGAAGGCAAGCACATGGGCAAAGCTCTGCTCTACCACATCGTTAAGCATGGAGTGTATTGCGCGTCGTACGTTTTCAATGTGAAGTGGCATATTCTGTCAAACTACACCAGACAGACGATAAAACCAAGTTTTAGGTGTTGAATTTCGCCGTTTTAATGCTTTATAAGCGTTTTTAAATCACTTTCAAGGCGATTGTTTGCCATAAACGTTTTCTCTAGGTCAGCGGCAAAAGGAAAAGCAGTGTCTAAACTTGCCGTTCTCACAACCGGTGCATCTAGCTTACGCCAACATTCTTCATGAATTCGTGCGCTAATCTCTCCACCCACACCCCCTGTCATCGTTGCTTCGTGTAACACGAGGGCTTTCCCCGTCTTGTTGACACTTTCCATCACCATTTCTTCATCCCACGGGAGCAGTGTCCTGAGATCGATCAGTTCGACCGACCATTCTGGATGCGCGTCCAGAACTTGCTCAGCCCATTTTACACCCAATCCATACGTGATGAGGGTCGCGTCGTTTCCTTCTCTTACTTTTCTTCCTTGGCCAAATGCGATGGTGTAATCTTCCTCTGGAACCAAGCCTGTTAAGCTCCTATAAAGGAGTTTGTGTTCAAAGAAAAGGACTGGGTTTGGATCTTCGACGGCCATTCTCAATAACCCCTTTGCGTCTGCTGGAGTAGAAGGGTATACGATTTTTAAACCTGGAACATGGAAGAACCAAGCTTCCACACTTTGGGAGTGGAAGGGTCCAGCGCCCACACCTCCTCCAGTCGGCATCCTGATGACGACGTCGGCACATTGTCCCCAACGCCAGTGAATCTTTGCCAGATTGTTGACGATTTGGTTGAATCCACATGTTACAAAATCAGAGAATTGCATCTCCATCATGGATTTCCGCCCGCTGATACTCAGCCCCAAAGCGGCGCCCACAATGGCACTTTCACACAGCGGAGTGCTTCTCACGCGTTCTTCACCAAACCTTTCTAGAAATCCATCTGTGACTTTAAAGACACCTCCATAAGAGCCGATGTCTTGGCCCATGCAAATCATGCCCTCGTTCTTCTCCATGCTCATCCCTAACCCCTCTTGTATGGCATCAATCAATCTCAACTCTCGACCTTCCGTTGTCGGGGGGGTGGGTTCAGGTGTTCCTGGTGCAAACCGGTCTTCAAGTTCTACGTCCACATTTGCGACAATGTCAGGGAGGTCAGAAGATATTTTTAAGCCCTCTAAAATAGCGGCCTTGTGCATCTCTTGCATCTCCGCTTCTTCTTCATTGCTGAGTCCGCCGGATGCTTTTAAATGCGACGTAAATCGCTCCACGGGATCGACCTCTTGCCATTTCTCAATGAGCCCTTCAGGATAGTATTTGGTGCCTGAAGCCTCTTCGTGACCTCTTATACGAAACGTCTTGAATTCCAGTATAATAGGGCGTGGGTTCTCACGTAAAGATTCAACACATTTGCGCACGGTGTTGTAGACGGCAAGGATGTCGTTTCCATCGACTTGTATCGCATCTTCAGCCGGGATTCCATACCCGATTGCCTTGTCTGTAAAGTGCGCACAACGGTACTGTTCAGAGGACGGTGTGGAGAGTCCCCATGAGTTGTTTTCAATGCCGATAATGACAGGCAATTGCCACACTGCAGCGACGTTGACTGCCTCGTGAAAATCGCCTTCACTCGCTCCTCCATCTCCTGTAAATACAAAGGTGGATTTTCCAGATTTGTCCAATTTATGTGCAAGGGCAATGCCATCTGCAATTCCCAATTGTGGACCCAAATGGGAAATCATGCCACAGATCTTGTGCTCCTTGGATCCGAAGTGAAAACTTCTGTCTCGGCCCTTTGTGAACCCGTGTTCCTTGCCCTTAAATTGAGCGAACAGTCGGTCCAAGGTGATCCCTCGGGTTGTGAAGATGCCAAGGTTCCGATGCATCGGTAAAATCCAGGTGTCGTTAGGCATCGCAGCGGCAACACCCACTGAAATGGCTTCTTGTCCTATCCCGCTAAACCACTTCGAGATTTTGCCTTGCCTCAGTTGAGAGAGCATCTTCTCTTCAATCATTCTTGGAAGCAACAAACGGCTGTAAAGTTGTAAGACTTCAGATCGACTCATCCCTTCAGAATCGAATCGCAAGGGGTTATGTGGAAATGTATTGTTTGTTTTTTCCATTGGAGTACGAATTTACGGAAGTCAAAGCAGATATCTTCGCAATATGGAGCAAAACGACAAAGGAATTTGGAAAGGTCAGGTGAGGGTCAGTCCCGAAGAAGCGTCAGACAATCGATTGCTCCGCATAGCCATAGAGGAAAGCTGGGGACTTGATGATGACTCGGTCGCCTGGATACGGATTTTGCGTCGCAGCATTGACGCCAGAAAGAAACCCGTCATTATTCAGCTTTCGGTTGAAGCCGGGCCTGAATCAGTTCCGGAGCCCGATGGAGAAATGCAAGTTTGGGAGTGGCCCGATGTCAGGGGCAAGGAAGAGGTGCTTGTGATCGGGAGTGGACCCGCAGGCTTATATGCTGCGCTGGAACTGATTCGAGAGGGCTTTCGGCCCATCATCATCGAAAGGGGGGAAGCGGTGCGCGAACGCCGTCGTGACCTGGCAAAATTGGTGAAGGAGCATGTGATCAATCCCAATTCGAACTATTGTTTCGGGGAAGGAGGCGCAGGGACGTATTCAGATGGAAAGCTATACACCCGTGCAAAAAAGCGTGGACATGTGATGGAGGCCATCGAATGGCTTGTCGTCCATGGTGCGCCATCGTCCATTGTGGTCGATTCTCACCCCCATATCGGCACGAACAGACTTCCTGCCATCATCACAAGTATGCGTGAGACAATTGAGAATTCAGGTGGAGAGGTCTTGTTTAACACCTTGCTCACAGATCTTGAAGTCAAAGACGGGAAACTGGTGTCTGCTTCTTTGGCCTCAGAGAATGCTGTGGATGTCAGAAAATGTTCTGCCATGATTCTTGCCACAGGCCACAGCGCGCGCGATGTTTTCAAAATGCTCAATCGGAATGGCATCCTTGTGGAAGCAAAGCCTTTCGCACTCGGAGTGAGAGTAGAACATCCTCAATCGTTTGTGGATACGGTGCAGTACCACGGAGAAGACAGGGTGAATTTTAACAGTGAGGAAAGATTGCCTGCGGCCTCCTACAAGCTGGTTTGCCAAATAGATGGGAGAGGCGTACACAGCTTCTGTATGTGTCCAGGAGGGATCATCGCACCGTGCGCGACTTCTCCAGGAGAAATAGTCACAAATGGCTGGTCGCCGTCCAAGCGAAACAATCCATATGCAAATTCAGGAATGGTGGTGACGATTGACCATGAGGTGTGGGAAAAAGCTGGTTTTACAGGCGCTTTGGCTGCAATGGAATATCAAGCGCAGGTAGAAAAAACGTGTTGGGAAGCCGCTGCGATCAAGATGGAATCAAGTCAATCAGAAAGCCACAAGATGCAAACGGCACCTGCGCAAAGGCTGACAGACTTTATTGCCGGGCGTTCTTCAAAAGACCTTCCCGTCTGTTCATACCTTCCAGGCGTGGTGCCTGTCGATCTTCATAAAATACTCCCCCCCATGTTGGTCCACGCGCTCAGAGAGGGGTTTAAGAAGTTTGATCAAAACATGAGAGGCTTTATTCATCCCGATGCCATTGTTGTGGCTCCGGAATCTCGCACAAGCAGTCCCGTTCGGATCCCTCGGAACAACGATACGCTTGAGCATCCTGAAGTTCAGGGTCTTTTCCCGTGCGGAGAGGGCGGGGGATATGCAGGAGGGATCCTTTCAGCGGCCATGGACGGCAGAAGAGTCGCCCAAGCCGTCGTCAGCAAATTGCGCCCCAGCGCAACGAGCGAATAGAAATCGGTGCGTTAGTGACTTGACTGTGCGATTTCTCTTGCTTCGGCAATCGAAATTTGCGCGCCTTGGAATTCAACAGTCATAAACGCATCAGAGATGCCCAAATCTTTTACGCTGTCTAATCTCAATCTGGCCTCAGATTCGTTGTCGTACGAGGTTGTGAAATACCTGTATGTTCCATCCATTTCAATGACCTGCTTGACATCCCCAAGGGTGATGAACATTTCGAAGATATTTACCGGAATCATGTCTGAAAATCTTCCCAGTTGTATTCGATATACCGGTGCCTCACTGACCTCTTCGACGGGTGTCGTTTCGGATGCTTCTGGTGCGTCCGTTGTGGGCGCAATAAAGCTTCTGTGAGCCTCAAGTCCTATCGCTTCCGCCATAGGGATACGCTTCCCATTTCTGTATGCAGTAATGAACGCATCGTCTGCCCACACCGCTTCTGAGTATTCCAGCTCAGCTCTTGCTTCTGTCGTATTGTTGTGTGTAGGACCTACAAATCGCAACAAACCATTGTTGTCAGAAATCGTTTCCAATTCGACATTTTCTGGCATTTGATTCTCACTAAATACGCCGTACTGAACCCTGTATGTCAAAACGGCATTTGCCATCGATTCGTTCAGAAGTTTCAACGCTTTATCTTCAGATTTTTCAGCTGTATTTCCTGCCGCTTCAAGCATCTTCTTATAGTGCTCAGGCGTGAATTCAGCGACGATTACCGCGTAATCAAGGATGTATGAATTGGGATCCGCATCCGTGGTTGCGTAACGTGCATTCCATTCCTCTTTGCTTAATGCAATGCCGTCATTGTCTACGAAGTGTGTAAGAGAGTGGATTTCGAGATCTTCATAATCTGCAACGCCGTCACCATCGGTGTCCAATGCACAGCCATATTCATTGACGGGTGCGCCAGAAGGCGTGCCGTGACATCTGTCTACAATGTCGTTGATTCCGTCCTTGTCGAAATCAATTTCGCTTGCAAACATGTTGTTAGAAAAAACAGTCTTCATTTTCGTTCTTCCTACTCTTTTTCCGAGCATAATGCCTACGCCAGCCTGAACCGTCGTCACGAGTGCGCTCCCACCGATTGCCTTCTCAGAACCAAATGAATTAAAAACATTGCCATTTCCCATTTGCGCAGTAAAAGACAATGAAGAGTTGATGGAGGGTGTGAGTTGTATATCGACTCCCAACTTCACGGGAATTGTAAGGCCTCTGGTATTTGCGATGGAGGTTTCGTAATCGTAATCTCTTGTCAATTGTGTTGCTTTGTCTGCACTTGTCGACCTTGGACCAGATGACTGAGGCTCAGCCGCGTCATACAACAACCCATCAGACCAAAGATGGTATTGACGACCCTCTTGGTCGTATAAATCAGCCATTATATTTGTATTTCCCCAACTTAATCCTGCGCCAATCCAAGGTCGTATTGACGTCGTTGAAGATTTGAATGGCAAGATTCTGACAGAAGCGCCTACTGAAGAAAGCGTTGCTTTTTCGCCTTGGTAACCATAGTCCTGAAACAGCGCACCTTTCCACCCATCCAGATCCAAGCTTACAAAATCACCTACGGACTGTTGCATAGACAGTCCCGTACCTAAAGCGGATGCGCCAGATTCGGGGCTCACGGTCCCTACTTGAGAGACAGGGCCTGCTGTGGCAGAAAAAGTTTGGGCTTGAATACCATTGAAACTGGATATGATGAGTGCAGTTGCAAATAGAACAGATTGAACGTGGGTGGGGTATATTTTTTTCATAGGGGATAGGATATTGTAAGTCTTTACGCTACTTTCCCCCAAAAGGTTACACATATAGCTAGTTTGAATAGAATTCTGTATTTTTACAAAATGAATATTGCCCATATCGTTCCCCACTATTTTCGAAATATTGTCGCGGTTGCAGTTTGTTTGATCGTTGCGTTAGGCGCAGTATCTGCACAAACGGACTCGATGCTTCAGGTCTCAGGTACAATCAAGGATGAAGATTCTGGCAGAAAATTGCCTGGCTGTGTTGTTGTTGTTTTTCAGGATGGCAGTGAGTTTGACAGGTTAGAGGTGGACAACAATGCGGAATATTCATTTGAGCTGCCTTTGCGCCATCTGTATACGTTTCAATTTGTGAGGGATGGGTTTACGTCCAAGAAGGTGTCCCTAGATGTGAGTGATGTTCCGGATACGGATGCGGTTGATGGATTCGGATTTGATCTAGATATGACGCTTTTCAAAACGATCGAAGGGTTTGACGAATCTATTTTAGACACGCCGATTGGCATGGGTACGTATGACGTTGAAACTGGAAAATTCAATTTCGATATGGATCACACCGATCGTGTGAAGCAGCGCATCGAAAACGAGAAGAACAGAATTCTGTCGATTGAGGAAAATCGTTCAAAAAACAAACGTGCGTACGATGTTGCCATGAAGCAAGGGGAGAACGCAATGAAAAAGAAGAATTGGCAAGAAGCCCTTGGCTTTTTCGAAGAGGCCCTCATTCTGATACCAGATGAAGAAGAAGCGATTGAGGAGCGCGACAAAGCCCGACGCGAATTGGATGCCATTTCTGCAGATTTGTCTGAACAGCAGGCTGAAGAAGATGCTGCAAGAGCGGCAAAAGAAGCCGAAGCGGCAGCTTTGGAAGCCGAACGTCTCGCACAAGAAGCGGACGCACGCCAAAGAAAAGCAGACGCTGATGCGCGAAATGCACAATCCAATCAAGCTGCGGCCGATGCCGATGCCGCGGCCAATGCTGCGGCCGATGCCGATGCCGCTGCTACCGCTGCTGCCAATGCTGCGGCGAATGCCGATGCCGATGCTGCTGCAAATGCCGCTGCCGCCCAAGGAGAGGCTGCAGACCAGAAAGCTGCAGAGGAATTGGCACGTCAAACACAGATAGATTATGATGCCGCTCAGGCTGAAATAGAAGCTGCAAATGATCGGGATGCCGAGGAGGCCGAGGAGGCAGAGCGCAAGCGTGCAGCCCTTCTTGCAAATACGGCAAGCAATGAGCCAGATGAAGCTGAGAAGTATTACAGGGATGCATTGAAATCTGAAAGCAAAGCGCGATCGGATGAGTTGGCCGCAAGAGTCCAGGCAGAAAGAGATCTGCTCAAGCGCAGAAAAGAAGAGGCCAAGCAAAGAAGCCAAGGAGAACTCGACGAGATGATTTCAGGGTATAGAAATGAGGACAACTCAGTAGCACATGTCGATCCAGTGTATCGCAACTATGAGTACTCAGTCACCTATGACGCTCCCGTTTACAGAGACATTGACAACTCAGTCACGTATGACGCTCCCGTTTATATAGAAACCCATGGGATCCCTACGATTTCGGAATCTGACATGGATCTTCCTCAGGGATTTTATGAGAGTTCGTACAAAATTCAAAATGGGATTGTGATCGAGCGTACGATTCGCAACGGTGATCACGTTTTACATTACAGAAAAGTCGTGATGAAAACCGGCACGTATTATTTCAAGCAGAGACAAAGTATCACGTCTACGGTTTGGCACAGAGAGACCACGTTGGTTTACGACTAACCCTCTCGAAAATCAGCATGTCACCTGGGGTTCAAAAAGCAGTTCTATACACGCTAGCCGTGCATGCAGTTGCACTCTTTATTTTGAACCAAATTACAGTATCCGATGCGCCATCGGCCTCAGATCAGTACGCAGATGTCTCGTTTTTTGACCCGTCAGAACTGCCTGTCCCAGATGAATCGCAGCCTTCAGATTTACAGGAACGCCTGAACGAACGCATTGCAAACCTGAGGGCTGACGCCTCGAAGGAGTCGTCTTCAGAATCCCGTTCAACGGGGCTGACCTCGGCGGAGAAGGCCAAGCTAGACGCAGAGGTGGAGGCGGAGCTCAAAGCGATGGAAGAGGCGGAGTTCGATCGGCTTTCTTCGGAGGAAAAGGAAATGGAGACGGTGGGGATGCCAGACTCTAAAGTCGATTCCACACAGATAGATACCATGGACGATTGGGACAAACAGTACGAGGGGCGCGTGACGGTACGCTTCGAGTTGGATGGACGAGCCCCCCGACATTTGGACGTACCAGGATACAAATGTCAAGGCAAAGCCGATATTTCTGTCACGGTCGTGGTTTCCCCCTCGGGAAAAGTCCTTTCTGCTGAAATTTCTTCGGGAGCCGCTCCGGGCTCGTGTTTTGCTTTGGCGGCTTTAAACTCCGCCCAAGAATCGGCGTTCCTTCCCCTAGACTCCGCCCCTAAACGCCAAACCGGAATGCTGCACTACGCCTTTGTGGCGCAGTAGCCGAAGGTTCACATAGGTTCACTTCCCGACTTCCGCGACGTAATCTTCCAAGTACTTAAACTTCTCACACAGCTCTCCATCGAGTCCCGTCTCTCTCGCGCCGGCAAGGATGCCATCTCGGTCTCCCTCAATCAGCAAAGGAATGACGTGGTCGAGCATGTCACGCCCAAACCCTTTCGACGCATCTCTCGGCAGTTCGCACGGCAAATTGTCGATGGCCATCACGGTGATGCTTCCAGGTGTGTCTGTCGCACACTCACATTCATTTTCGGGGTCGTACCCATAAATGGGGTCTGCGACTGAAGATGGCCTCAGTGTACACGCCACCGGTCCGTCAATGTCACAACTTATGTCTGCGACCACTTTTAAGCTCACTTGGGGATGTTTTAAATCCGCTCTGGAGATGATATAAGGCGATCCTTGGGCATAATAATGTCCAGCGATGTATATGTCTGCGGCACATGCGTAGGGCAGGAAGGCACTTTGAAAATGAGCGGGCTCATTGATAAACGCTTCTCTCTCGAATGCGCCCCCATCGTTCCGTGCGTTGTAATCTGCAATATCCAGGTGTGTGTATACAGGTCCGTCCGAGAATTCTTGGGATAGAAACGCCTCTTTGTCGACTTTACGTATCCCTACTGCGTCTAGAAGTTCAGCGGCTCCACGACCCACACGTCCATATCCAGTCAACACGATTTTCAAGCCCTTCGGCAATTTTTCTACCTTCGCTTTTGAGACCATCTCATCCTGGTCCTTCCCGTCGATGGCCCGCGGTAAGGTAAACGTCTTCTCTCGCAATCCCCACGCACGCAATCCATTGTATGCCCCGACAATTCCAGCCCAACGACCAAACCCGATGATGCGGTTCCCATCGGGTTTCTTCAGCATCTCATAATCGATCAAACTCACCTTCTTCTCTAAAATGGCCGCCAGCAACGCTGCGTTGTAGGGTTGTTTCTTGTAGGTGTGGCTGAAAAACAGATAGGTCTTTCCCGCAATCAGATCTTCTATATTCACTTCTTTGACGCCGATCAACACATCGCAATCGCTGACATCCGCCACGACGGAAACGCCCGCTTGGGTGTACTCTTCGGCCGGAATCCTTCTCACCTCACTTTCCTGCACCACGAGCGCCACATCCGGCCACCGCTCCATAAACTCCCGACATTGAACAGGCGTCAGTGCGACTCTTTCGTCTGGCGGCAATTTTCCTTCTCTGATTAGACCCATTTTCATGCCCGCAATTTACTCAATCCCATCTACCTTTACGCCTTTCAAGGCAACCTTGCGTATTTTTATTCGTTAGACCCTTGTTGTTCTTTGTTTTTTGGGGCCGATCTTGGATTTGACAGCAAGATGGTTAATTGTGTAAGCATGTCGAGCTCTTGGTAATTCCGCTCGTAAATCTAGAATTGTTACAGTCAGAAATGACAACACTTCCTACTCGCTCGCAGCGTAGTCAACTCAGTTGAATACACCTAATTCTAGCTATTAGATAGCAGAACGAGCTATCCCGATGCAACGTACGGACCCTTCCGCGGCATCAATGGGGTATCAGGCAAATGGGACTAGTTAAGGGAGCGTTCTTCTCCTGGCGCGAAACTCCAATGAACTAAGCTTTAGGTGGGCTGTCCATGGCCATCCTCAAGTCGAAAATCAATCACGGAATAAACATGTAGAAGTCCCAGTTCTCCCTTGTTTGGACGGGGGTTCGACTCCCCCCGGCTCCACGAAATCACAAAGTGATTCAGCACGCCAAGGCGTGTCAGCGACGAAACCAGTCTCAACCGAAGCTCGCTTCAGGTTGAGGATGGTGAAGTTGTTGTGTCTTGCGATGCAAGCTGAATCCTATGCTGTGATGAGTTGCCGGTGGGGTGCACTTTCGCTCTTTTCCGGCTGTATGTTTTTGTTATCCCAATCCGTTCA
>CAWVRV010000060.1:0-11925 GCA_963932755.1 uncultured Flavobacteriales bacterium
GGTGATATGGAACTGGTCACTTACGTGAAAGCAACAGCAGGGGCAGGTCAGCATGCGTCGAATCCGTTTCTTCAGGAGACACCAGATCCAGTTTCTAAAGTGACTTGGGACAATTACGTTACCATGTCTAAATCAGATATGGTTGCGATGGGTCTGAACACATATATCGCTCAGGAAGACCTGGCGACAGTTGTGAAAGTCACAGTAGGAGACAAGCAAATTGAACTTCCGGCATTTATGCAACCGGGTCAGAAGCCAGGTACGATCGGTATCGCTTTGGGTTATGGAAGAGGATCAAATGGAGAAAAGATTGGTCAGGCGGCTTATCAAACTGGAGAGAACGGACAGCACTTGACACTAGATTCTGGTCTACCGATGCCTATCGGAGTGAATGCTTACCCTTTGACTTCAAATTCAGAAGGAAACACAATTTATGCGAGCTACGATGTAACTATCGAAGCAACTGACAGAGAGTATCCACTTGCTTGTACTCAAATTCACAACACCTACATGGGTCGTGATTCTGTCGTTCGTGAAACGTCATTTGATTCATACCTCGCTGAAGCGGATAAGCCAAAAGGGAAAGCCTCTTGGAACATGGCGCATGCTTTGAATGTTCACGATGACACCAATCAAGACGGTGTGATTGATGCAAGAGATAAGGAAAACACAAGTGAGTTTGATCTTTGGCACAGCCATCCAGTAAAAGATGTAGGACATCGATGGGGCATGACGATAGATTTAACAACCTGCACGGGTTGCAGCGCTTGTGTCACAGCGTGTAGCATTGAGAATAATGTGAGCGTTGTGGGCAAGGATGAGGTTCTTCGTCACCGCGACATGCATTGGATCAGAATCGATCGTTACTACGCTTCGGATTATTCTCTCGAGAAAGGGGAGGAAGAAGGAGTTGGCGTTATTTCTAGCTATGGTCTTATGGAGGACCCTGCTGAGAATCCTCAAACAGTTCACATGCCTATGATGTGTCAGCACTGCAACCACGCTCCCTGTGAGACGGTTTGTCCTGTAGCTGCCACCACGCATAGCAATGAGGGATTAAACCAAATGACTTACAACAGATGTATAGGTACGCGTTACTGCGCGAATAACTGCCCGTACAAGGTTCGTAGATTCAACTGGTTCAACTACAAAGGACACTCGAAATTTGAAAATGTAAATCCAGCACACGATTCTCTTGCACGTTTGGTTCTCAATCCCGACGTAACTGTTCGTGCCCGTGGAGTCATGGAGAAATGCTCGATGTGTGTCCAGCGGATTCAATCTGGAAAGCTAGATGCAAAAAAGGCTGGTACAGCGATTAATGATGGCGAGATCGTTACAGCTTGTGCAGAAGCTTGTCCGTCAAACGCAATTGCATTTGGAGACTTAAATGACACTGGTTCGCAGGTGCGTGCCATTTCTGAAAACAATCGTTCTTACCACGCGCTAGAAGAAATAGGTGTACAGCCAAATGTCTTCTATATGACCAAGGTGAGGAATGTAGATAGTAACGAAGCTTGATTTAACTACAATGCAGAAAGAATCAGCAATACGCGAACCGTTAATCCTAGGTCACAAGACCTATAAGGACATTACAGACGATGTGGTCGGGCCGATTATGGGGCCTGCTTCGCTCGGATGGAAAATTTTAATTACCATATCGAGCATTATCGCCCTTTATGGCATTGGCTCAATTTTATACCTCATAAGCACTGGTATTGGCGTGTGGGGTTTGAATAAAACTGTGGGATGGGCTTGGGATATTACGAACTTCGTATGGTGGGTAGGTATCGGTCACGCCGGCACCTTGATTTCTGCAGTTCTCCTCCTGTTCCGACAAAAATGGCGCATGGCGATTAACCGCTCCGCAGAGGCGATGACCATCTTTGCCGTGATTATGGCTGCCGTTTTCCCAGGAATACATATGGGAAGGATTTGGTTGGCTTATTATGTTTTCCCTTTGCCCAATCAATTCGGTTCGCTTTGGGTCAACTTCAACAGTCCACTTCTTTGGGATGTATTCGCGATCTCAACATACTTCTCAGTATCACTTGTATTCTGGTACGTAGGATTGATTCCTGATTTCGCGACCATTCGCGACAGGGTGACGAAGCCATTTGCAAAGAAGATGTATGGCATCATGAGTTTTGGTTGGAGTGGTCGTGCAAAACATTGGAATCGCTTTGAAGAATTAAGTTTGGTGCTTGCGGGGATTGCCACCCCACTGGTGTTCTCGGTACACTCGATTGTATCTATGGACTTTGCGACGTCGGTCATTCCAGGATGGCACACGACAATTTTCCCTCCTTACTTTGTTTCAGGAGCTGTATTTTCTGGGTTTGCCATGGTCCAAACGCTCTTGCTCGTGATGCGCAAAGCATATAAACTCGAAGACTATATCCATGTGAAGCATGTCGAGTACATGAACATCGTGATTATTGTTACCGGTTCCATTGTGGGTGTCGCTTATCTGACTGAGTTGTTTATTTCTTGGTATTCTGGTGTAGAGTATGAAAGCTATGCATTCATCAACCGTTTCTCAGGACCTTATAAAGCCGCTTACTGGACGATGATGACCTGTAACGTCATAAGTCCCCAACTGTTTTGGTTCAAGAAAATTAGACGATCCTTGGTGGCGACATTCATTTTGTCAATTGTGGTGAATATCGGTATGTGGTTTGAGCGTTACGTAATTATCGTCACCTCTCTTCACAGAGATTACCTGCCATCTAGTTGGGGAGAGTTTATTCCGACCGCAACTGACGTTGGAATTTTTATTGGCACACTGGGAATATTCCTGACCCTTTTCCTCGCCTTTACGAGATTCTTTCCAGTACTCGCTTTGAATGAGCTCAAGACGATCTTAAAGTCAAGCGGAGAGTCTTACAAAAATGAACAAGTCAAATAATACCATCATGAAAAAGGTATTCCACGTCATGTATGACGACGACGAAAAGCTACTGGTAGCAGCTCGTGAACTTGTAGGCAAGGGCATACATGTAAACGAAGTTTACTCACCATTTCCTATTCACGGGATTGATCCGGTGATAGGAATTAAGCGTACCCGATTGGCCATTACATCTTTCATGTATGCCATGTCAGGCTTGTCATTGGCCGTATTCTTTATGTGGTATACAATGATTTCTGATTGGCCTATGAATATCGGTGGAAAGCCAAGTTTTTCTTTGCTTGAAAATTTACCGGCCTTCATCCCCGTTTCATTTGAGTTCTCAGTTTTTTGTGCAGCCCATGGAATGGTCATTACGTACCTCCTTCGCAATGGAACGCTTCCTGGAATGCCCGCTACAAATCCTGATCCCAGAACGACAGATGACAAGTTCGTCATGGAGATTACAACAGATACAAATAGCATGAATGCTCAGGATCTTGAATCGGAAATAAAGAAAACAGATGTATTCGAACTAAGCATCAAAGATGTGAAGGAATCATGATGCACAAAACAATACAATACACCACGTTAGTGATTGTAGCTTTTGCTATGATGACTTCATGTACAACAGATCCAAATAGCCCAGGTGTTGAATACATGCCTGACATGTACCGCTCTCCTGCGATTGAAGCTTATGTTGATTATGGCGAGGATCCGTACTATGTTACTGAGGAAGTGGCGGTGTCTCAACGCAACCAGCAAAGTGCACGCAAGCCTGTTGCAGGGTCAATTGCATTTCACGGAGATGACAAGGCGTTTGTCCTTCCATACCCTTATTCAAATACGCCAGAGGGCTATGAAATGGCGGGAAAAGAGAATCGTTCTCCACTGCCTACAACTCTAGAGAACATTGAGGCCGGAGCGTTAACTTTTGGGTTAATGTGTTCTCATTGTCATGGCGAGACAGGAAAAGGAGATGGTGCCATTTCTAAGAATGGCCATATCCTGGGTATTCCCGATTTCTCAGCGAAGCTGAAAGACCTGCCAGAAGGAAAGATGTACCACACCTTAATGTATGGAAAAGGTCTCATGGGTTCTCATGCATCTCAGATTTCTCCCAAAGGGCTTTGGCAGATTGTACAATACATTAAAGTCATGCAAAATGGGGGGGAGATGCCTTCCTTTAACGAAGATGGTGCGGAGGAAATGACTGAAAATCAAAATAACAACTAACCATGGAATTCAAATTTGAAGGACGTGCTAAGCTGATTACTCAAGTCTTAATGGCTGTGGGGTTAATCGCTCTTGTTGGAGGATATCTAACAGACCATTCTGACCATCACCAAAGATGGTGGGCGAATTTACTTGTAAATGGATTTTTCTATTTTTCTATTTCTTTGGCGGCACTGTTTTTCTATGCATTGCAATATGCTACAGAAAGCGCTTGGTCCGTGGTCATTAAACGCTTCTTAGAAGCCATGTTTGGGTACATGCCCTACGGGGCGGCTGTCATCGTCATCGTTCTGTTGGCTGGACATTTGGACTTACACCACTTGTATCATTGGATGGACACCTCGCTGTATCATGAGTTCATGACCGTAGATGGTGGAGTGACTACTTACGCTGACAAAGAAGTGTCAGGCGCTGTGGTTAACCCGAATTACGATCACATCATTGCTGGAAAGAAAGGATATTTCTCAGTCTGGTTCTTTTGGTTGCGGACGATTATTTACCTCACAACATTCCTTGGTTTTGCGATGCTATTTCGCAAGTGGTCTCTTCAAGAAGACAAGGAGCCCAACCTTGATCTGCACTATAAGGTATTCCGTCGCAGCGCTCTGTTCTTGGTGTTCTTCGCAGTGTTCTCTTCTACGCTTTCTTGGGATTGGCTGATGTCCATCGACCCTCACTGGTTTAGTACGCTCTATGGATGGTATTTATTTGCGGGCATGTGGGTCGCGATGATCATCTTCACACACGTCACGATTCTTTGGTTGAGAACACAAGGGTACTTCCCCGAAATTTCGGACAGTCACATGCACGATTTGGGGAAATGGATGTTCGCAATCTCGATGTTGTGGAGCTACCTTTTCTTTAGCCAGTTCATGCTTATTTGGTATTCAAACATTCCTGAAGAAGTGACTTATTATGTGAATCGAGTCTTCACAGATTATAAAGTTCCTTTTGTTTTAATGTTTGCAATCAACTTTATTGTTCCATTTCTTGTTTTGATTTCTAGAGACACGAAAAGGAATCCCAATTTTATACTGCCCGTGGCTTTCCTCATATTTGTAGGTCACTTCGCGGATGTATATCTCTTGGTCATTCCAGGAACGATGTTTAACCACAATGTTTTTGGTTTTTTTGAAGTAGGATTGTTCCTTGGTTTCCTTGGATTGTTCATTAACAGAACATTGTCTACGCTCTCAAAAGCACCACTGATAGCCAGGAATCATCCCATGCTTCAGGAATCAAAGGATTTACATTACTGACCCAGAAAACGAAGCTAACGAATGAAACTTCTCATACTTTTAGTCACAGTTGTAGGCATCATAGCCTTAGCTCAATTGGCTAAAATCTACCAACTCTCTGCTCGTTTACGTGGCCAACGTGAAGAGGAAATTTCAGAAGCAGATACCCGCTTACAGGGTTCACTCTGGATCGTATTTATGTTTGTCCTATTTGGCACGACGATTTGGCAATTCATTCGTTATGGTGATTATTTGCCGCCCTCAGCATCTCTTCATGGAGAGGCTGTCGATACGCTAATGGGCTATAATCTGGCGCTTGTAATTTTCGTTTTCTTTGTTGTAAATGCGCTCATTTTCGGTTTTTCTTTTAAGTACAGGTACGACAAGAATAGAACAGCGCATTTCTTTCCACATGATACGCGTCTGGAAGTTATTTGGACCGTTATTCCTTCTATCGTTTTGGCGGTAATTATCATTTACGGTCTTCAGACGTGGTCTGAAATGACGGGTCCAGCATCTGACGACTCTCTTCGTGTAGAACTCTATTCAAAACAGTTTGATTGGACGGCCCGCTATGCTGGGGACAACGGTGAATTTGGATCTACGAACTTTAATCTGATTACACCTTTAAATCCACTAGGTATCGTTACCCAAGATGGAATAGATCAAGCGCTTCTTAAAATCGAAGACAAGCTCGCCAAGCTGAATGATGAAATCACTGCTGAGAAAGGTCATCTCCTGGCTGAAAAAATGGAACTTGAACGTTCATTGCACCCAGCAGATGACCACGGTCATTCAGATCATGACGACGCTCATCATGAGATGACTGAGGGCTATAAGAACAATCTTGAATCTAGACTCACTGCGATTAATGATCTTCTTAATTCAGGGACTGCGAAGGTTATGACTGATGCTGCATATGAAGCCAAAGAAGATAAAATTCACCGTCTCAAGCGACACCGACAACGTATTTTCGAATTGAAGAATTATGAAGTTGGAGATGGTTCTGATGCTTGGGAAGTTGGAGAAGACGATCGGATTGTAAAATCAGAATTCCACCTTCCCATTGGAAGAGAAATTGAATTTGTTTTCCGTTCAAGAGATGTACTTCATTCGGCATTTATGCCTCACTTCAGAGCGCAGATGAACACGGTTCCTGGACTGCCCACGCGTTTTAAAATAGAAACAACTATTACAACGGACAGTATGCGTACCATCCTCGACAATCCTGACTTCAACTACATCCTTCTCTGTAATAAAGTTTGTGGCTCTGCCCACTTTAATATGCAGATGACCATTGTGGTTGAGACACAAGAAGAATACGATGCTTGGCTCTCTGAGCAGAAAGTTTACATGGCCGAAAAGAACTGATTATGGGAAATATTAATCATAAGGAAAGCTTCATTTCGAAGTATATTTTTACATACGATCACAAGATGATCTCTAAGCAATTCCTCATAACTGCAATCGTTATGGGGATTCTGGGTGTATCGCTGTCCATTCTTTTTCGACTTCAACTGGGTTGGCCAGGAGAGAGTTTCGCAATTCTTGAAACGTTCCTTGGCAAATGGGCTCCAGGAGGCGTTTTAGATAGAAATGCCTACTTGGCGCTTGTAACAATTCACGGAACAATTATGGTGTTCTTTGTTTTAACCGCAGGCTTGTCAGGGACATTCTCTAATCTTCTTATTCCACTACAAATTGGCGCAAGAGATATGGCTTCGGGCTTCCTCAATATGCTGAGCTACTGGTTTTTTGTGATTTCATGTGTCGTGATGATTTTCTCGCTTTTTGTAGAGGGCGGCGCAGCATCTGGGGGATGGACAATTTACCCTCCTTTAAGTGCATTGCCTCAGGCCATGCCTGGTTCTGGAATGGGAATGACCCTCTGGCTCTTATCCATGACTTTGTTCGTGGTTTCTTCTCTCTTGGGATCACTTAACTACATTGTTACAATTATCAACTTGAGAACAAAGGGGTTAAGCATGACCCGTTTGCCTCTTACCATTTGGGCGTTTTTTGTAACAGCCATTCTCGGTGTACTTTCTTTCCCTGTTTTGGTTTCAGCAATCGTCTTACTTCTGATGGACAGAATGATGGGGACAGCGTTTTACTTAAGCGACATCTTCATTGGAGGTGAAGCATTAGACGCCACTGGAGGATCTCCGATTCTTTATCAGCATCTTTTCTGGTTCCTAGGTCACCCAGAGGTTTACATTGTTCTGCTTCCTGCTTTAGGGATCAGTTCAGAAGTGATCGCGACGAATTCTCGAAAACCGATCTTCGGATACAAGGCCATGGTAGGCTCGATTATTGCGATTGGATTTTTATCTTTTATTGTTTGGGCACACCACATGTTTGTCACGGGAATGAATCCATTCCTGGGTTCTGTATTTGTATTTACGACCTTGCTTATTGCTATTCCTTCGGCTGTGAAGGCGTTTAACTACATCACAACACTGTGGAGAGGAAATATCCGCTTTACACCTGCAATGCTCTTTAGTATTGGTCTTGTGAGCACGTTTGTTACGGGCGGATTGACAGGAATTATTCTTGCAGATTCGGCACTTGACGTGACGCTTCATGATACATACTTCGTGGTAGGGCACTTCCATATTGTGATGGGTCTCTCGGCGATCTTTGGGTTGTTTGCAGGTGTTTACCATTGGTTCTCGAAGATGTTTGGAAGGATGATGAATACCAAGCTGGGGTATGTTCACTTCTGGTTTACCATCGTTTGCGGATACGGCGTATTCTTCCCGATGCACTTTGTCGGTTTGGCTGGAGCTCCTCGCAGGTATTATGATTCAACGAGTTTCGATTTCCTCGATTCAGTGACAGACCTTCAGCCGATTATTTCGATGTTTGCGATTGTTGGAGCACTGGCTCAGTTGGTTTTCATGTTCAACTTCTTTTACAGCATTTTCAGAGGTCAAGCAGCTACTCAGAATCCTTGGAAATCCAACACATTGGAGTGGACTACTCCTGTAGAACATATTCATGGCAACTGGCCTGGAGCATTGCCAGAAGTTCATCGTTGGCCTTACGATTACAGCAATCCCGCGCATGACGAAGATTTTGTGTTGCAGACGACCCCTCTTAAAGATGGTGAAGTTGGACACTGAATCTCGTTCTTGATAAAATTTTAGAAACCCCTCGATATCTTTCCGAGGGGTTTTTCTTTTCGATTAACTTGCACACATGGAGCCAAACGAAGAGTTTGACATGAGAGACAGTGAAGCGCACCGTACGGATATTGAATTCGAGCGTGTTCTAAGACCTGCACAGTTTGAAGATTTCACCGGTCAACGTGCTGCGATGGACAACCTGCAAATATTTGTAGCAGCTGCTCGACAGCGCGATGAATCCCTTGACCACCTTCTACTTCATGGTCCTCCAGGATTGGGGAAGACGACACTCGCGAACATTGTTGCGAATGAAATGGGGGTGAAAATCCGAACAACGTCAGGGCCCGTTCTTGATAAGCCAGGAGATCTTGCCGGATTGTTAACCAGTTTAGAGGTCAATGACATTCTTTTTATAGACGAGATTCACAGGCTCAGTGCTGTCGTTGAGGAATACCTATACAGTGCAATGGAGGATTATAGGATTGACTTGGTCATTGATTCTGGTCCAAATGCAAGAACTGTACAAATCGATTTGAATCCCTTTACCCTCATAGGTGCAACTACGAGATCAGGTCTCTTAACGGCTCCGTTAAGAGCCAGGTTTGGAATAAACCTCAGGCTCCAGTATTACGACACGAAAACGCTGACGGACATCGTTGAACGAAGCGCTGGCATCTTAGATATTACGCATGATCTTTCTGCGGCACATGAAATTGCTTCTCGAAGCCGAGGAACCCCGAGGATTGCAAATGCGCTTTTACGTAGGGTCAGAGATTTTGCCCAGATTAAAGGTGATGGAACGATTACTACTGAGGTGACAGATTATGCACTCGATGCGTTGCAGGTAGATAAGCGGGGATTGGATGAGATGGACAATCGGATTTTATCGGCACTGATCGATAAATTTGCAGGAGGGCCAGTAGGGATGACGACACTGGCAACTGCCATAGGAGAAAATGCAGGAACCCTAGAAGAGGTGTATGAGCCATTCCTCATTCAGGAGGGCCTGTTGGTTAGAACGCAAAGGGGGAGGCAGGCAACGAAAGCCGCATTTGAGCATTTGGGACGTACGCCAAGCGCCAGGTCGGGGAGCTTATTCGATTAGCGCAATGTCTCGAGAGACACATTTGGCACAGAAAAGAACCGTTTGGCTTAAAGCAAAAGCTTTGGAATTGGGGTTTACATCAGTGGGGGTTTCTCAAGCGGGCGAGTTGGTGGAAGAAATCCCAAGATTGGATAAGTGGCTCAAAGAGGGCATGCACGGGGAGATGAAATACATGGAGGGCCACTTTGACAAACGTCTCGATCCAAGAAAGCTCGTCCCGGGAACGAAGAGTGTTGTGAGTTTGTTGTTTAATTATCACAACCCCGATTTACCCACGCAAAAGGGAGCACCCAGAATCTCTCAATATGCATTGGGCAAGGATTATCACCATGTCATTAAGTGGAAGCTAAAGGAGCTCTTAAAACAGGCCAGAGAGGAGTGGGGTCAAGTAGATGGGAGAGTCTTTGTAGATTCCGCACCCGTCATGGAGCGATCTTGGGCAGAAAAGTCAGGTCTTGGTTGGATAGGGAAGCATTCCCTTTTAATCTCAAAAAAAAGAGGGAGCTATTTTTTCTTAGCTGAAATGATGCTGGACATTGACCTGGTGGTGGATGGTCCAGTTTTAGATCATTGTGGCGATTGTACAAAGTGTCTTGATGCCTGCCCTACAGGCGCAATCATAAAACCATATGTTGTGGATGGTTCGAAGTGCATTAGTTATTTCACGATTGAGTTAAAGGGTGCAATCCCGGAACCCTATGCCGGAAAGCTGGATAACTGGATCTTCGGTTGCGATGTTTGCCAAGAGGTTTGTCCTTGGAACAGGCATTCAGAAAGAACCCTTGAGGAAGCATTTAAACCCAAAGCCGGCCTGCTCGAAATGGGTCAAACAGAATGGATGGATTTAACGGAAGAAGTCTTCAATAAAACATTCAAAGACAGTCCGGTAAAGAGAACCGGTTTCGAAGGCCTAAAAAGAAACATTGCGTTCATTTCTAGAAAAAATTAACCTGGAAAAAACGGCGTGCACTATTTCAGTTGACCCGCAATGTAGCCCGTCGTCCAAGCGGCTTGAAAATTGAAGCCCCCAGTGATCCCATCTACATCCATGACCTCACCCGCAAAATATAGATTCTTCAGGGCTTTGCTTTCCATAGATGTCATGTCGATTTCAGACAATTTCACCCCCCCACATGTGACGAATTCTTCCTTAAAAGTGGTCTTTCCAGAAACTTCGTAGATGTCGTTTAACAAGGTATTCAGAAGTTGATTTAGATTCTTTTTCGAAAGGTCAAACCATTTCATGTCCGGATTAATCTTCACCTTCTGTAAGAGGAAGGCCCACATTCTATTTGGGAGTCCAAACGGATTTGCATTCATGATTTTTTTTGCGCGAATACTTGCGTCCGCCTTCTCTAAAATCTCATGTGCTTCTTCCTCACTTTTTATCGACAACCAATTGATTTGAATTTTAAACTGGTACTTCTTTTCTGCAAGCACTTTTGCTCCCCATGCGGATAACTTTAAAACCGCAGGACCACTCATTCCCCAATGCGTAATGAGAACGGGCCCTGAATATTTAAGTTTGGTGCCTTGTATTCTCACGGTCGCATTTTCCACGACCAATCCCATCAATGTTTTTACTTGATCTCCAGGAATATTAAAGGTAAAAAGTGAGGGTACGGGTGGAGAGATAGAAAGACCTAGTTGTCGAAGCCAATACGAGCCACTTTCTTTGGGACTCCCTCCAGTCGCGATAATTACTTTGTCGAAGTGTTCTTTTGACTCGTTGTGGTGCAATGTGTAGCCCGTTTTTTCAGGTATTATTTTCGAAATAGGGGTGTGTTTTAAAAGTTGAATATTTTTTGATTTGGCTTCCTCAAGAAAACAATCAATGATTGTTTGTGAATCATCGGTGACGGGAAACATCCTGTTGTCTGGTTCGGCCTTGAGACTGACACCTCGTTTTGCAAACCACTCAACAGTGTCTTTTGCTTGAAAAACAGAGAATGCCTTTTTCATTTCTTTTTCACCACGGGGATAAAACTTAGAAAGTTTACTTGCGCTAAAGCAGGCGTTGGTGACGTTACATCGACCACCTCCAGATATTTTAACCTTCGCTAAAATTTTATTTGATTTCTCAAAAATGACCACTTGGGCCCCTTTGTGATGTTCTTTCACAGAGAATGCGGCAAAGAATCCAGCGGCGCCTCCTCCGACAATGGCAACTTTTAAGGATGATCTGTTTTGTGCCTTCATACGCGCTGCAAGTTATGTCAGGCAAGAAAAGAAAACGCAAAAAAAAAGCCCTCATGCCTTGTAGCAAAAGAGAGGGCAAAAAAAAGCCCTCATGCCTTGTAGCAAAAGAGAGGGCAAAAAAAAGCCCTCATG
>CAWVRV010000061.1:0-11920 GCA_963932755.1 uncultured Flavobacteriales bacterium
GGACACCTCATCGGCATCAAAATATTTATTTATAAACTCGAGACGGGTGCGAAGAAAGGCAACGTTCGGGAGGGATTCCTCCTTCGCTGTTTTTGCACCTCTCCAAAACCTGTGACCCTTAATATCTACGCCCACAAAATTTCTATTTGGATACTTTCTGGCAAGTCCTACTGTATACTCACCTTTGCCACAACCTAACTCAAGCGTGATGGGGTTGTCGTTTTTGAAGATCTCAGACGCCCAACTCCCTTTGAGGGTTCCATCCAATCCTTTGACTGCATCTTGAAGGCACGGTTCAAACACGTGATTAAACGTCTCGTTTTCCGCCCATTTTCTAAGTTTATCTTTTCCCATTGTACTATTTATCGCAAATGTAATTTGCTGGTGCAAAATTAAGAACTTGCGGCCATGTCTCGAATATTAATTGCAGTACTAAATTGGGGGATGGGACATGCAAGTAGAACCCTCCCAATTATTGAAGGCGCGCTCGATCTCGGATGGGAAGTCGATGTCGCGAGTACGGGAGATGCATTAATATGGCTGAAAAATCGTCTCGAAAACAGGTCGGGAGTGACCTTTTTCGACAAACCTGGGGCGGCAATTACCTACAGCCATAAATTCACCATGCTTAAGCTTGTAGCCCAAACCCCAAAGCTTGTGAGAAGCATTTCTGAGGAGAAGAATTGGACTGCAAAACACGTAAAAGAACGATCAATCACGAAGATCTTCAGTGACAATTGCCTGGGTACGTATGACGCAAATGTGCCGTCTGTTCTTATGACACATCTCCTAAAATTCCCTGTTCCAAGGCCATTCAGCCCAGTTGCACAATTTCTGATTCGCAGATTTGCAAGGCGTTTTTCAGAAGTGTGGGTTCCTGATTTGCCCCCTGGTCCGACGTCAATATCAGGCCCACTCACGTCGAAAACGATACATCCAGACACAAAATTTATTGGAATCCTGAGCCGACTCACAACACCATCAAAAGATCTGACCCAAACTTCAACCACTCCCTACCCACTTGTAGGAATTGTGAGCGGACCTGAGCCCCATCGAACAACCATGGAAAACGCACTGCGCAAATGGATGCAAAACCGACCTGAAAAAGGGATTATTTTTGCGGGAAAACCTGGGAAAAGTTCCCGATTAGATGGTGAAGTATTCACGCATTACGATCCAAGCGATGTAGAGATTTCAGAAGCAATTTGCGCTTCTCAAATCCTAATATGCCGAAGCGGATATACCTCACTGCTCGATTTGGTTGCTTTAAAAAAACGAGCAATTCTAATTCCCACTCCTGGTCAGATGGAACAAGAAGTGTTAAGTGCGGTTTGGTCTGAAAAGTTCGGATTCGCTTCTTGCACCCAGAAAGACTTGAACAATCTTATGACTCCTGAGATGTCTGGGAGATTTCCTCCAGAATTATTCTTAAAAGCACCAAACAAAACCGCGATGAACGAACTTGCAGCATGGTTGAAGAATTAAATAATCAAAGCGCAGAACAACGCCAAAAAGAGGATGAAAGGTTTATGCGATTGGCTTTACAAGAAGCCGAAGAAGCTGGAAGCCTTGACGAAGTTCCCGTTGGAGCTGTGATTGTTTTTCAAGGATCTGTTATCGCTCGCGGGCACAACCTATGTGAACGATTACGTGACTTTACCGCCCATGCTGAAATGCAAGCATTTACAAGTGCCTCAGAATTCCTAGGTGGCAAATTCTTGGATAAATGCACGCTCTATGTTACGCTGGAGCCATGCCCCATGTGTGCGGGAGCAGGGTTTTGGACGAGAATAGGCCGGATTGTATATGGCGCAAAGGATTTAAAACGTGGCTATAAAAGATGGGGCGTCTTACAGGAAAAAGAAGGCCATGGTGGTCAAGTTGGTGAGAATGGGTTGCTTCACCCCAAGACCGAAGTTCATGCTGGCGTTTTAGAAGAAGAATGCGCGAAGTTGGTCAAAGATTTTTTTATCAAAAAACGCAACAAGCTACAAAACTAAACTGGCATAACTTTGTCTCCGTATTTCTGCGCTCATGCTCGATCTGTCAAAAGAATATCTAAGTAAGTTTCACTCTTTAATTGAAGGGGGTAAGGACCGTGCGCTAATCAAAGAACTAGAGACGCTTCATGCAAATGATATCGCGTTGATTTTAAACCAAATCAAGCGTGACGATGTTCATTATCTATATCGACTGCTGGCTGATGACTCACGCTCAGACGTTCTTGCCGAATTGGACGAAGAAGTACGTGAAGATCTTCTATCCACGCTTACGTCAAAGGAAATTGCGGAGGATGTGATTGACGGACTCGCATCTGACGATGCTGCAGATATTATCAGCGAACTTTCGTCTGAAAAAATAGCAGAAGTATTTTCGCACGTAAAGGATCAGGAGTCTGTCTCGGATGTTCAGTCTCTGCTACAATATCCCGAAGGTACTGCGGGCGCATTGATGGCAAAAGAACTTGTTCAGGTAGAAGAAACGTGGAGTGTTGCAAGAGCTGTAAAAGAGATTCGCGTTCAATCTGAAGACATTGAAAATCTATACACCATTTACGTGGTAGATGAAAAGGGGAAACTTACAGGACGGTTGAGTCTTCAAAACCTCCTGTTGTCATCAACAAGCACCAGGACTCCCATCAGTGACATCAAAGATTCCGACGAAACGGTATGGATCAACTCAAATGAAAACGAGGACCTGGTTGTGAGTTTGATGGAGAGATATGATCTGGTCGCCCTTCCCGTTGTAGACGATAATGGGGTTCTACTCGGCCGAATTACGATAGATGATGCTGTGGATGTTATTATTGAAGACGCCGAACGCGATTATCAGCTTGCCTCAGGAATTTCAGAGGATGTCGAGTCGTATGATTCTGTGTGGACGTTAACCAGAGCCCGATTGCCATGGTTGTTGATCGGACTGGGAGGAGGAGTAGGTGGTGCATATGTCATCGGAGCATTTGACATCGTATCAAACCCAGAAATGGCCCTCTTCATCCCACTCATTGCCGCCATGGGAGGAAACGTCGGAGTACAGTCCTCTGCCATCGTAGTGCAAGGCCTTGCAACTTCCAGCATCAGCACTTCTGACATTGCAGGTCGTCTCACAAAAGAACTTAGCGTGGGCCTTTTAAATGGCGCCATCTGTGCGAGTATTATTTTCATTGTGACTTTAATATTGGGGTTCGACAAAGCACTCAGCACGACTGTAGGAATCTCGTTGATGTTTGTCATCGTATTCGCCGCTCTATTTGGCGCGTTCGTTCCGCTGATGCTCGAAAAACGCAACATAGATCCTGCGTTAGCGACAGGTCCATTCATTACGACTGCAAATGACATCATCGGACTCATTATCTATTTCAGTGTCGGGTCATTTGTCAGTTCGTTTATTTAACAGAGCATGATGAGGGTTGCTATTCTAGATACCGTACACCCTGTTATACAAACGCGTTTAGTTGAAAATGGATTCGAATGTGAGGAACATTTGCTTCTTTCGAGGGAGGAAATACTACAAGGTCAATTAGACGACATACAAGGAATCGTCCTGAGGTCACGGATAAGAATTGACAGTCAAATGCTCGATGCAATGCCTCAACTTAAGTGGATCGCTCGCAGTGGATCTGGTCTCGAAAATATCAATGTACAGGCTGCAAAATCCCGTGACATTCACGTCTATAATTCTCCAGAAGGCAACAGTGATGCTGTGGGAGAGCACGTCCTGGGAATGCTCCTGATGATCATGCACAAACTTAGAAGTTGCGACAAGAGTGTGCACGAAAAAGTTTGGGAAAGAGAGAAACACAGGGGGATGGAATTGGGAAGCAAGACCGTAGGCATCATTGGGTATGGAGTGATGGGGAAAGCACTGGCTACAAAACTTCGCGGGATTGGTTGCACAATCATTGCGTACGATAAGTATACCTCGGGGTTCAGTGATGAATATGTCACCGAAGTGACCGAGGAAGAATTTTTCAGACGCAGTGAGATTGTGAGCGTTCATCTACCATTGACAGATGAAACAAATGGATTAATAGATTCTGCTTGGCTCGCTCGATTCTCACATCCTTTTATTTTTGTCAACAGCTCAAGAGGGGCGGTTGTAAAGACAAATGATCTGTTGGACGCGTTGGACGCGAATCAAGTCACTGCAATCGCTTTAGATGTACTTGAGTTTGAGGGACGGTCTTTGGAAGGATTAACATCCATGGGCACAACCGATGCTCAAAAAACTTTGTCGCGACTACTAGAATCTCCAAATGTATACTTGAGTCCTCATGTCGCTGGATGGACCACAGAGAGTTACTTCAAACTAAGTCATTTCTTGGCCGAAAAAATACTGAAAGACTTCTCTGCTTAAAGATTGCTTTGCTTAAGGGTTTGCTTTATTCTTCGCTGCCTGTTCGCGCACGACTTGTCGCAGAATAAAGAACCTTCAGTGCCGTAGCTTGTCTTAACTCCTGTTTCACAGAAGTCACAATGCCCATTTTTGTTTCCTGATCAACCTTCAGCGATACCCACATTTTACTTTGCTCGGACTCAGATAACGTTTGACGTTCTTTCAAAATCCAATCCTGAACTTCAAAAGCCTGTGAAAATTGATCGTTTAATTGGATCACTGGCTCAGTGCCATACCTATTGTCCATCGGAGCCCCAATGTTGATGTATCTAATCAGGTGCTTCTTCTCAATCTTGTAAAGTTCCGAAGCCTCTGGACGCGTCACCTGGACTTTTTCATCCTCAGTTCGCAAGACTGTTGCAACCATGAAGAAAAACAAGAGCATGAAAACAATATCCGGCAATGATGCTGTTGAAATCGCTCCAGTAGGGCGCTTACCTCCTTTCTTAAACTTACTCATGATTAGTAATATGTTGCTCCAGCATCGCGCGGTTCAGCTTCAGAAATACGCTGTGGATATAAGGCTCTCACAGCAGTGATTTTCTCAAGCGTACTCTTGTCTTGCTTGTTTTTTCCATAAACTTCTTCTAACGCACGATAACTGACACCAAACTTTGACAAAGCCAATTCATCTCTCAGCTCATTCACAGCTGACTGCAATTCATTCTGTACCTGTAGATATGTATTGTATGTTGTGTTGTTGTCGTTCTGCATAGAAATAAGTGCAGAGGCCGGAAGCTGTTTGTAATCTCCTCCAAGAAGGGTAATCGTTGTGAGTTTGTCTTGCCAGCTCTTCAGAACTTTCCTAAAAGCATCTTTGTTTTTCTCTTCAGCTATGATTACAATTTGCTCATATTCAGCAATTTTTAATCGAACATCAGCCTTACGAACCCACTCCCTTTCAGGAAAAGCAGCGTTTGTTTTTCCGTTTGCACCCGTAATTAAAATGACATCACGGTTCTTGCCTATTTCTTCATTGCCTATTTGGTGAGAAATCACCCCATCACCGGTAGCAATAAGGAAACTCTTCGTTTTATTCTTGAGTTCTTGAATATCTAAAGGCTGACCCTCTACAAGCAACAGATCTAAGAAGTTCACTTTTACGTTAAAGACGTTTTGTTCCTTTGCTTGTGGGACATCGATATCTGGCGGAACAGGTGGAGGCAACTGGCGTTTAATCCCCATGTCGGACTCAATCGTCGTTGTTACTAGCCAGAAAATGAGTAGCAAGAACGCGATATCGGCCATAGAGCCTGCGTTTATTTCTTGTAATTCTCGACGTGCCATTTATATTTCTACTTAAATATACTGCTTACCTCAGCCCAAACAATAGAAGCCACAGCGACGATACCCAGCATGTAAACGTAGATCATACTGCCACCAGCAAATACACTTTCCGACTCCGTAACAGAGATTCCACTAGATTCATACGCACTCATCACAGTCCCATCAGCAAACGCAAAGTAGCTTAGCAAACCGATTAACAAGAAGATTGACATCCCCGTGAGAGTGCCTATCTGAGATTTAAAATCATTGACCAATTTCATTACAAAAGAGTAAATCCCAAATCCCAATGCTGCAACAGCTGTTGCGATACCCACAGTATATATAATATAGAACATCCAATCCAGGAATCCGCCATAGTTTGCTTCTCCCTCAACATAGGATTCGTCAGCAACACTGCTACTCACAATTATTCCCATAAGAACAACGCCGAGTGCAATAATTGCAATCCTAAGGGTTGAAAGGATGAAATTGATTTTATTCTCGTCCATAATCCTTTTTATTTTCCTTGTAGCTTACGCTTGTAAAGAAGATCAACTAAATCCATACTTGCCTCTTCCATATCAAGAACAATTCCATCAATTTTAGAAAGAATGTAGTTGTAAAAGACCTGAAGGATAATCGCAACGATTAGACCAGAAACTGTTGTAATCAAGGCGATTTTAATACCTCCAGCTACAATAGAAGCGTTGATTGTATTTGCTTCCGCGATATCGTCGAACGCAGAGATCATACCGATTACTGTACCCATGAAACCTAACATAGGCGCAAGAGCGATAAAGAGTGAAATCCAACTTAATCCACGCTCTAGTTTAGACATTTCTACTGAACCATAATCCTCAATGGCCTTCGCGACCTCTTCATAGCTTCCTGAAGATCTGTCGAGTCCTTGTCTGAATATGGTTGCAACAGGTCCAGGCGTATTTCTACAGATCTCCTTCGCTGCATCAACACCGCCTTTCTCAAGACTTTCGTCTATTTCCTCAACTAGTTTTTTCGTGTTTGTTGTCGCTAAATTTAAGTATATGATCCGCTCAATACTCAGCGCAAGTCCGAGAATCAAACAAATTAATACAGATGACATAAAGGCAGCACCACCCTCAATAAAGTATCTCTTTACGGTTTGGTGAAAGCTTAACACTTCACGCGTTTCTTCAATATCAGCAGCCGATTCAGCGACTTCTATAGAAACTGGCTCAGCGACCTCAGCGACCACTGTGTCCGAAGCTGCGCTGTCTCCTTCCATAGCGACTACTTCTGTGGATACGACCTCTGTCGAGTCCGTTTGATCCTGTAGTGCAAAAACCGCAGCTGGTGTAGCTGCAAACATTACTCCCGCAATTGCGAGAAGTGAAAACAAATTCTTCATAGTCTATATTCTTGTTGAATGTATTTCATGATTATCTAACAACATCGCGGAGAGACAGGGATTCGAACCCTGGATACGTTTCCGTAAACACGCTTTCCAAGCGTGCGCCATAAACCACTCGGCCATCCCTCCAATCCTCGTTAGGACCTTTCTCTTGAGAAAAAAATCTCTAGAGGCTGCGCAAATTACTGCACAATTATGTTTTAACCACATTTGAAAGCATAGAATTTTACCGATTCCGTATTAAACTGTTCTTTCACCTCTTAAATCTTTCAAAATCCCTTTCTTAATCGCCTGATTGTCTTCAGTTTCCCCTAGCAACATCATTAATTTTATCAACGCAGCTTCAGTGGTCATATCACCGCCAGAAATAACACCACAATCAGCCAACATCAGACTTGTCGCATACATTTCTTGCTTTACACCTCCGTGTCCACACTGGGTAATATTGACAATCGTGACACCTCGACCTTGCGCATGCTTCAATAAAGACTTGAATTTATTGTTGTCTGGCGCATTGCCACTGCCAAATGTTCCCAACACGACGCCTCTTAGCTCATCCCAACACAACACCCTCTCTAAGACCTCAAGCGACATCCCCGGAAAAAGTGGGAGCCAAGCCACTTTTGACTCAAATTGATCATGTCGTATTAATTCACCTTCTGGCGCCCGATAAAGATTGTGTTTCCGAACATTGAATTCCACTCCAGCCGTCACAAGTGAGGGGTAATTTGGGCTTACAATCGCATGCAAGCTCTCTGCACTTTCTTTGTGCGTTCTGTTTCCTCGGAAAAGTTGATTTCCAAAATATACTGCGACCTCTTGTATTGTTGACTCTCCCCACTCAACACGATCAGAATCAGGATTTTTCGGGTTGGGATGCGCCGCTAGCATCACCGCACTTAGTAAATTCTCTCTGCCATCCGTGCGAGGCATACCTATTGGAAGTTGGCTTCCTGTCAAGATGACTGGCTTCCGAAGTCCTTCCAACATGAAACTCAAAGCAGAAGCGGTATATGCGATTGTATCTGTGCCATGTAACACAACAAAGCCATCATATTTGTCATGGTGTTTATACACCACATTTGCAATATTTATCCAATGAGAGGGATTGACATTCGAGCTGTCTATAGGAGGGCTGAAACTCACTGCATCCATATTGATTCCAGCTCTATTGAGCTCAGGAACATGGCTCGTAATCTGACTGAAGTCAATCGGCACAAGAGACCCATTCATAGGGTCATGAACACTGCCAATGGTGCCTCCCGTATAAATAATTAGTATTTTTCTTTCTGCGCTCATGTTATTTGATCTCACTGACAAGATGAAACATCTTTTCAGCATTCCCAGTCGTCACACTTGAAACTTCCTCTATGCTTAGCCCTTTTATCTCTGCCACTCTATGTGCCACATGAACAACATATGAACTCTCATTTCTTTTTCCCCGATGGGGCACAGGCGACAAGTAGGGACTGTCTGTTTCCAGGACCAAATGTTCAAGTGACACCTCAGGCAACACCAAATCAAGCCCACCGTTTTTATACGTGCTCACCCCACCTATCCCCAGCATAAACCCACCATACTCAATGGCTTTCTCAGCTTCTTTTTTGCCTCCCGTAAAACAATGAAAAACGCCCGTTAACGAATCGTCATTCAACTTGTCCATTTCTTCAAAAAGCGCATCCCACGCATTCCGTACATGAATAACAATCGGAATCCCCCGCTCTTTTGCCCATCCTACTTGTATTCTAAACGCCTCACGTTGGGCCTCAATATGCTGGGTTTCCCAATATAAATCTATTCCTATTTCTCCCACAGCAATGAACTTTTTGCCTTTCGGAGGAGCGTCTAATACTTTCCGAATTTCTTCTAACTCCACTTCCCATCCCTCACCTACGTGACACGGATGGAGTCCCATCATTCCGAAACAACTGTCCGGCCATTTCTCCATCATACTTAAAACTCTGGGGACACTTTCTAAATCAATATTGGGAAGCAACAACGTATGAACTCCTTCTGCAAAACACCTTTCGACAGCTTCTTCTCGATCTGCATCAAACTTAGGTTGGTATAAATGTGTGTGTGTATCTATTAATCGCATGACTTCACTTTTATCATATCTGCCAGATCTTTTGCTTTCTGCACCAAAACTTCAATATTTTCTTCTCCAAATGCAATCGCAACGCCCATTCTCCTGTTTGGTCTGGTGGAAGGTTTGCCAAATAAGATGAAATCTGCACCCTCCACTCCCGCAGCTTTCTCAACACCAAGAAATTCAGGGAACGCAGTCCCTTCATCTTCTGCCAATATCACTGAGGACGCACCGTTTCTGACTTGAGTGACTTCCTTCACGGGGATCCCGACAATCGCTCTTGCATGAAGTTCAAACTCAGAATAATTCTGAGTCCCCCCTAACGTTACCATTCCTGTGTCGTGGGGACGGGGAGACAGCTCGGAAAAATAAACCCCCTCCTTCCCGACAAAAAACTCGACACCCCAAATCCCGCTCCCTCCAAGCGACTCTGTCACTTTACCTGCCATTTCTCGTGCCTTGTTTAAAGGCCCAGCCTCCATCACTTTGGGCTGCCAACTCTGCTGATAATCTCCGCTTTCTTGTCTGTGACCGATCGGTGCACAAAAGAGCGTATTCCCATCATTTTGGGTCAAGGTTAACAGGGTAATCTCATACTCAAAGTCGACAAACTCTTCTACGATGACTTCCTTCAAATCTCCCCTAGAACCTTCTAGCGCAACCTCCCATGCACCCTTAATATCTCTCTCCGACTTGATCACAGACTGCCCCTTGCCTGAACTCGACATCAAAGGCTTGACAACACACGGCATCCCTACAACCTCTACTCCTGCCTGTAACTCTTCGAGATTGGCAGCATATTTATACTTCGCTGTTTTCAAACCCAAATCTACAGATGCCAAATCTCGAATGGCCTTTCTATTCATTGTAAAATGAGCTGCTCTGGCAGATGGAATAACTTTGTACCCCATTTTTTCATATTCATAAAACCGCTCTGTCCGGATACTTTCTACTTCCGGAACGATAAAATCTGGTTTATGTTTGGACACAACGCTATCCAACTCATCCCCATTGAGCATATTAATCACTTCAAACTCATTCGCCAATTGCATCGCAGGCGCGTTTGCATATGAGTCAACTGCCACAACATATTGCCCCAATCTTTGGAGGGCTATTACCACTTCTCTCCCTAACTCACCAGAACCCAATAGAAGTATTTTGTTTCTTATCATAGATACAAAGATACCTGCGTATACCTTTGGGGAGTGAAAGCACCACGATTTCTTATAGTTAGATTTAGCGCGATAGGAGATATTATTCTATCCGCACCTGTTATTCATGCCATTCGGGAACATTACGGCACGGAATCCCGAATAGATTTTGTGACCTTAAAACGCTTTTCAGGTGCTGCAGATCTTCTCCCAGGCTTGAATGAAATTCATTTGGTTGACAAAACCACCAGCGAAGTCGTCCCTTCACTCAAATCACTCGAGTTCGATTATCTGATTGACTTACATGGAAACGTTCGCTCTCGATCGCTTTCTAAAGCGCTCAACATCCTCACATTCAACGTAAACAAGCAAACCATACAACGTTTCGCGCTTGTATTGGGGCTCCGCAAAAAACCGATACAACACTTCGTTGAACGTTCCCTCAACGTACTTAAACCGTTTGGAATCACCTCCCCCTCTCATCCATGGGGTTCACTCAAATCAAAACCCAACGTTGCCAACGCTCTTTCCCACGCCTACATTACAATTGCTCCAGGAGCGGCACATATAGGCAAAGTCATCCCCGAATCCACGCTTCTCACAATTTGTCATGAATTCGCTTCACAGCACATACATGTTGCAATCGTTGGAGGAGCGGATTCTATTGCTATTGCCACGAAACTTATTGCTTCAAATCCAAAGAACACGGTCACTTCATTCTGTGGAAGCACTACGCTACAAGAAACTGCAGCGATTATAGAAAACGCGCAGCTCGTCATAGGTGGTGATACAGGAGCGATGCATCTCGCCTCGGCGCTTCACACACCTCTCATCTCTATTTGGGGTTGTACAAGACCATCTCTAGGCCTATCCCCGTGGCGTCCCCACCGCGCAACAATAACCCTACTTCCTCAAGACCGTGGCTCTAGGCCATGTTCACGTCACGGAGCAAAATGCCGCTTTACTCGTAGAGGCCAGGACCTATGTATCCAGCACGTTTCTCCAGCACGAATCATCGATGCCGCGACCCAGATACTCAACGCCGAGCAACTACATAAATAACGCCTTCAACTCAGTCGCATCTGAAGGCTTCATTTTTCCCGCAAGTATTAATCTCAACTGACGTCTTCTCAACGCACCGTCAAACCTCAGCTTCTCCTCCTTCGTCTCGGGTACCGTTTCTGGGACCTCTATAGGCGCACCTTGTTGATCCACCGCAACAAACGTATACATCGCTTCATTACATCTCGATTTCACGCCTGTTAGCGTGCTCTCTACAAAGACTTCAAGGTAAACTTCCATAGAAGACTTAAAGGACCTGGTCACTTGTGATTCAACGATGACTATCTCACCCAGTTTGATGGGCTTCTGAAATGACACATTGTTCACCGCAGCTGTAACGACAACACGCCTGCAATGTCGATTCGCAGAAATAGCGGCTGCAATGTCCATCCAATGAAGCAGGTTGCCCCCCATTAAATTTCCGAGTGTATTAGTATCGTTTGGAAGAACTAAACGTGTTGTAGACGAGAACGTCTCTCTTGGATGCCGTGATGTGACCATGGTACAAAATTAAGAAAGCCGCCCCACATTGGGACGGCTTTCATTTTATAATGTTAAGCTTCTCGC
>CAWVRV010000062.1:0-11572 GCA_963932755.1 uncultured Flavobacteriales bacterium
ACGAAGAACAGGACGGCGACGAAGAACAGGACGGCGACGAAGAACAGGACGGCGACGAAGAACAGGACGGCGAAGAAGAACAGGACGGCGAAGAAGAGCAGGACGGCGAAGAAGAACAGGACGGCGAAGAAGACGATAAGGAAGGCGAGCAGGAGAACGAAGGCGAGGATGAAAAGGACGATGAGCAGGAAAAACAAGTAGCAGGTCAAATCTCAAAGGAAGAAATGGCACGGATTCTTGAAAGTTTAGATCAGGAAGAAGAGAGAATTCTGTCTAAGTTGCGCATGCAAAAGGGGGACGGAAAGAAAAAGACGATCGAAAAACCGTGGTGATGACTTTATTTATGAATCAAACGACACAGCTTAAATCCCTCAATCGCCTCGCGATTGCTGTATTCATGTTGTGCTGTAGTTTTTCACTGAGTTTGGCCCAAACACCCAGTGTCACAGCTTCCGTAAATGCAAACCCGACTCGGATGGGTAGCCGCATTCAAATCTCAGTTTCTTTGTTGAATTGCACATCCAATTCTGGCAATATACCTATGCAACAAATCGCTGGCCTGACCTTTTTAGGTGGACCCTCAACATCACATAGTACAAACTGGGTTAATGGTAAAAAAAGCAGCAAGCATGTTTATACATATTCCTTTTCAGTAGCCGCTGACAATGACATCACTGTTCCTGCAATTAAATTGGCTACATCCGGAGGCGTTTTGTCATCGAACCCATTTATAATTAAAGTGCTCCCTCAAGGGACCAAAATCTCAAATACAAATAAAAGCAACGAATTAGACCAACTTTCTACAGTCATTAAGGCTTCAAAAAACAAAGTTTATTTGGGCGAGCCCGTGGTCATTGAATATAACATCTACAATCAATACAATGGATTGGAAGTCCGAGAATACAATGTGCCTGAGCTTAAAGGTTTCTGGCAAGAAGAGGTGAAGGCAGAAGAACAAGTTTGGCAAACTCAAATTGTAAACGGCAAACGATACAATACGGTCACCGTGAAACGTATTGTAGCATTTCCTCAGCAAACAGGAGTTTTCACGATAGAGGGGTTTGATTTAAAAGGATATGTCCGTGTCAATTTCTTCAGTGGACGGAATGTTGAGGCATCTTCAAAACCGATAAAAATAGAAGTCATGCCTTTGCCAGAGAACAAACCGGCAAAATTTATAGGCACGTTCAGTAATTTATCTGTCGAATCAAAAATCGAAATTGACACCATTAAAGTCAATGAGGCGTTCAATATGACAATTGCATATTCTGGAAATGGGAACCTTAAATTGCTGAGAAAACCAGAAATACTTTGGCCTACAGAATTTGAAGTCTTCGATCCAGAAGTAAAGGACCGGATCAACATTAATAAAAATGGCGAATCCGGTGAAAGAGTCTACAAGTACGTTATTATTCCTAGGGCACCGGGTGACTATATGCTACCCGTAATAACGACGAGTTATTTCGACCCAAGAGGGAAGCGTTACCTCACCACGGGCACTTCAGAACAAAACATCGTCGTTGTAAGGTCTGACGGGGATGAGAAAGGTGGAACGACGTTTGGCACTAAAACAGATGTCGCTATTCTTAATCACGACATCAGGCATATTGACACCAAACACTCACATTGGGGTTCTAAGCAGCATGGGAACAAGAAAAAATACCTGTTTCTATTCCTTTTCCTACTGGGTCCTATTGTCGCTGGTGCTGCTTTTCTATTTCGCGTAAATCTGAACAATGAATTACGTGACCCAACAGGGTTTAAAAGTAAAAAAGCAAAAAAGATTTTGTCAAAATCACTCGCAAAATGTGCGGCTGCGGAAAACAAAGAAATACAATTCACGAATCTGGGAGAAGCACTTGAAATATATCTATGTGCAAAACTACAAGTGGGAAGAAGTTCATTTAGTCGAACGTCTGTGGTTGAGATTTTAGAAAATCTCTTAAGTGAAGAGGAATCCTCGAAATGGGATCAACTGCTTACGACCTGCGAAATGGCAAGATTTGCGCCCGGAGCCTTGCCAGATGTAAACACTTCTATTTCTGAAGCAAAAACGTTAGCTGACATTGGCGACGAACGTATCTATCCATCAAATCGAATGAGCCTCATTGTATTGTTGATTCTCAGCTTCACATCCGCAACGTTGACAGCTTCATCAAGTCTGGAAAATGAAGCCCTCGACAAAAATTTCAATCATGCAAATGCAGCATATAATGAGGGTGACTTCAGTGAAGCCGCCGTATTGTATGAAGAGATCGCACAACATCATCAATGCTTTGAGCTTGAATACAATCTCGGAAATGTATATTATAAGCTTGATGATATAGGAAAAGCCTTACTTCACTATGAAAGGGCATTGCTTATAAAGCCCCTTGATGCTGATCTCAGAGCAAATCTTCTCTTGGCTGAATTACGTGCAATAGATAGGATAGAAGAACTTCCTGGTGTAGGTCTCGACAAATTGGCTGCAGTTATTTTTGCTGGAAATATGCAGCAGATTTGGCTTGTTCTCAGCCTCATCACTTGGACGTTTGCTTTTGTTTTTATTGCGATAAGATTGCGATGGGAAAACCGCTTGATCGCTCCATATGCAAGAGGAGCCGCCTCGGTGAATTTCATCTTGGCCTTCATTTTTATTTCATTCCTTTATGCGACGAATGAAAGAATCTCAAAAAGTTCATGCGCAATCATTATGGAAAGTCGCGTAGAAGTCAGGAGTATGCCTGGAGAATTGGGCGTGAGTTTATTCCAACTCCATGAAGGCACAAAAACGTGTATACAAAGTACACAGGACGAATGGACAGAAGTCCTTCTTGAAAATGGAAATGTGGGATGGTTACCTACTTCAGCTTTAGAGCTGATTTAGCAATTCACAAGGACAAACCATTTACAAATAGACGTCTAAAGCACCTCGAATCTGAGGGCGGATCTGACTGCGTTTACATCGCGCAGTTGTATGTTGTAGAATCCCGCGGAAAAAGAACTGACATCAAGAGATAAATCTCCAGTAGAACGGGTCTTCCCTTCATAAATGAGAGACCCCTTCATATCAAATATCTGAACCGGCGTATTTGCGAAACTTCCCTCAATGTATATTGTGTGTGACGAAGGGTTAGGTGACACCTTTAAAGAAGAAAGCGCCACAAGATTGGTCACATCGTCAACAAGCGGAACGACATCGTAAAGAACAATGTCATCCAGGGCAGCTTCTATTAAGCTTCCACCATCCAAATACTCCCCAATGGTCGTACTGTCTGAAGCAATAAAACGCATCTGAAATGCATCCGTTAGCTCAACATAATCGCCCAAACGGAAGGCCTTTCGTCTCCAGCTGATATCCTGTTGAAGTGTGTTCTCTAGATATTGCCAAGAATTTCCGCCATCGCTTGAAATCTCCACCTGCCACCAATCAGTTGCAGGATTTGCACCTGTTGCGGGAGCGTTTGCATACCAACGCCAGTAAGACATCACGGGATTGTCATATTCAGTCAGATCGATCACAGGTGACAACAATGTCGTATGACCCGCATCCACATCATTTGCACCCACACCAGCATCTGCACCTGGACTTACACCCGTTACAAAGGCATAACCCGCAAAACCTACCGTATGATCATTGTTGGGAGCTGTAATTGTATTGGGGTCACCAAATTCACTAAATGATCCGACAGGAATTGCTTCCTCCCAATCTCCCGTCGAATTGTTGTCTGTAGGGAGCCCCAATTCCCAACTACCGAAGTCCGAATACTCATCAGAATCGTTAATCAAATATGGGTAGCACCCTACGATGACATAGTAGGGAAGATTAAAATTGGTGATTTTATCAGCAGCAAATGGAGTGACACCACTTACACCTCCGAAAACATCTCTGATTTCAATGTAATACTCAACAACTGTTCCTGCTGGCAATCCTTCGAGTTCAGCTGTGAAAAAATCACCGTCCTGATCCATGACAACTTCAGACCAATCATCTGAAGATTGTGTTCTGTAGGAAGCGACCACGTTTTGAAAATACAGATTGTAAGGAAATACAATATCTACCTCCGCCTCAATTTCGATTGTAGATGCGGCATCCACAAATTCTAAGGGCGCATGGTCCACCGTCGCATAACTAAACAATGTAATCCCGTGTATCGCAAATCCTTCAATAATAGCAGCTGCATGAGGTGTGCCATTCATCAAATCGTTGTCGTCGTCGTCCGCTTGCAATACATCAAGCAACACATCGGTAAAGGCTTGGCCTTCATTGCCATTGGGAGCAGTGGCCTGTAAACCCGGGTAAGCATCCACAAACAAGGCAAGTGTGGCAGCCCAATCACCCCCCATCAAAAGATGCGTGTCATACCAAGCTCCAGCAATAATCTCGCCATCGGCATGAACTTCACCCACGAGATTGTCTGGGTACACCTTTGGATCGCTATCATACTTTCTGATCCCATCATTGTTTTCCTCATAAAATCCTTTTCCAATCTCTGCGATATCTCCCAATGACATAGCCCAAAAATCTGCATACCCCTCATTCATTGCACCATTGTTAAAACCAGAGCCTAACGTGTTATAGAAATAACCGTTGATCGCATGACCATATTCGTGATATACGACATCTGCAATCAATGAGGTGGGATTACACCCCCCTCCTGTGTCAAAGAAATTAATACTTCCGCCATCAAAAAACGCATTGCACTCTCCCTCCACATCGATATTCGTGGTCATAGAAATATCTAGTGCAGTGAAATTTGTGAGCCACTCACGCATGTGATCATGAATCAAATTAACACTCCTGTAGGCACTTGCTTCTTTCACGTTATCGGATACATCAAGAAGGTTATACCCTTCCTGTAAATCAAGAGTTACAGAAGGTATTTGTCCATTCGTAAACACAGTACTCCATTTGCCTTCAAGCGGAATGTTGACCTCAAAAATCCCTCCCGTCACATTTGTGATAAATCCACCACTCTCATCGGTAAAGTATACATTGGCACCTAGATCGAGTTTTAAATGCGGCATACCCAATGTTTCTTCTGCTTCAAAAGGGTACATCGCGTGCGCTTGGGCATTTGTTTGGCCAGAAACCACCACCAAATTGTTCTCATTCAGTGACGTAACGGGATGAATCGGTTCAGTAGATTTTACCTCAGGTCGCGATGTCAACCCCATTTGATGCGTTGTGTGCTCTCCGAGGTGATGGACCACTTCATTGTTCCTAAGCCAAACCCTTCCTGTCATTGCATCCACCCAAATAAGATCGTTTCTCAAGAGTCCATCCACTTTGCCTTTGACATGTAAAATTCGCACCAAACGAAATTCACCTTCCGCATAATCATCTGGCAATATTCCCCATCCATCCCAGGAAACAGTTGTGTTCGAAAACGGAACCCCTTCTATCGCAGACGAAAAAAGAGCGCCGTCATCTAAAATTTCGCCTTCGGGAACGTGCGCGTCTGCCCACCAATCAACACCCCACATCACGAGCTTTCCACCCCTCCATTTTGTTTGGATTTGGCTTAACAACACATCATATCCATTTACCCTTTGAGATTGAAAGACACGTTCGTGATTGTTCTCGTTCATTTTATCTGAGAAACGAGCATCAGCAAGATGTTCAGATCTCACTCCGAACATGCTCAACCCCTGTTCAACAAAGGTCGAGTGCATGTGATCAAGATCGACGCCATTGACTTCAAGTCCAGGACCCCATGCGCGGTGTGGCAATCCTGTCTTCTCATCCATCAACGCCATCCACCCTTCGTGATCAGCTTCCCAGTTCATCCATTCCGAAGACAATCTTAACATCGCCTGATTGTCCTCATTCACAACAGAAGACTTCGAAACCAAACGCACCTCATATTGATCGCCACCGACGTCATTTGATGCAAGAACAGTACTAAGTAAAACAAAGTAGACAAAAACAACTGAAACTAAATTTCTCATAGCAGCAAGTTAACACTTACTGACTGAGTATTGAGTCTTTAGTCTTGTGATTTATTTCTTGCTTTTTGAGCCCATTTCTCTCTCAATCCTTCTGTGAAAATCGAGTCTCCAAGATTCAATTCGACATGATTAGAATCTAAAACCTCGTTCCAGTAAACAACTTGAAGTTCCTTTAGCTGGACTCTGAACTCAACACCTCCACCTCCATCTGTTCCCGGTTTTGGATAATTTGACAAAGCCTCTTTGCTGGCTTTTTTTTCGGCCAATCTAAGTTCATGAAATACTTTTTTGCGTTTTTCAAGTGACAAACCATTCCTTACAGTGGAGTCTCCAGAACAGCTGAAGAAAATTGAACTGATTAAAAGTGAAACGAGTAGGTTGTGATTCATTTGGTCTAAATTGAGTGACTATTGACATATTGCCCCAAAGTTACTTAAAACAAAGAGAATATCATTGACCGTTACGCTAGAATCACCATCGACGTCTCCATCGCAACAATTGCTACACGGAGTAAATAAACAAGAGCCATCATCTATAAACGCTTCGGCCTGGTAATTAAGGGCTTGCATGTAAGTACATCCAATGGGACTTTCACATGCAGAAACACAATCTTCAAGAGACATATAAAAGGCAGGGCTGTAATCAATCGATTCTATCATCGTACTACAACCACTTACGTATGTGCAAGAGCCATTTACAACAGCAATACCCAGAACAGCAGTACAAAACCCAAATGAAATGCCTCCAACATCATTGCATGGTTCAACGACGGGGGGGGCACAAACACCTTCGGTCAAGGATGTTACTCCACCATAGTTAAAAGCTTCACATTCATTGTCATAAGTGACACCATCACATCCGCAAACCGGGATAAAGGCTAATGGGCAGGGAATAGACACATCGATTTGAGCAGAATCAACACACTCAACAGCATTTTCACAACTGTTATTACATTCAGTCACAGAACCATAAAAGGCGGGGCTATAATCAACGCCAGTCACATTCCAGCCACACCCACTTATGTTTGTACAAAGACCATTAATAATTCCAATACCCATATACATATCACACTCACCGAAATCCACCTCAGCCATATCATCACAAGGCATCACAATGATATCCTGACTGTAAATAGAAGGAAGAGAGATAAATAAGATCAGAAGTAAAAAAAGCCGTTTGCAAGGGTTCATCATAGGGTGATTTACATGTTTGACTTAAACAAAGAGGCATACCTATTGACCAACAACTCCAGATGCGCTGGAGCAAAAGGTTTTACGACTAAATCATCCATCCCTGCATTGAGCGCTTTATGCTTGGTTGTCGGCTCAGCATCCGCGGTAAGTGCAATGACAGGTATTTTAATGCCTCCGAATAATTTCTCTTTGCCTCGAAGCATTTTGGTTGCTTGATAACCATCAATATTTGGCATTTGAATATCCATAAATATTAAAAATGGTTTAACATCCTCGACGACATGTAGCACTTTCATGCTATCTACCTCAGTAATGGCTTTATAGCCTAATCTTTTTACCATCTCACAAACGACAAATGAGTTTAATAAATTGTCATCAACGATTAAAACTGGCGCATCAAAATCAATGACATGTTTGGGGATTTCTTTTGTAGGTGAAATTGATTGGGGTTTTTCACCCTTACCAAACGCCAATTCGAGCGTAAATGTGGACCCCACTTTCACCTGACTTTTCACAGACAAACTGCCTCCATGTAATTCTGCGATTTGTTTTGAAATAGCTAACCCCAGACCGGAACCTGGATCCCCTACATTTACTACTTGATCGTCTGATTGAACAAATGCATCAAATATTTTCTCGATGTTTTGCTCGGAGATTCCCCTGCCAGTATCTTTAATTTCAAACTTGACTTTACCTCGTTTACCGAGTGGTGACAGGCTTAAATTTACGCTCCCATTTTTTGTGAATTTTAAAGCATTGTTGATTAAATTATTTAACACTTGGGTGACTTTACCCACATCACCCCCTACCCAAATAGGCGTAGATTTATCAATCTTGAGTGAGAGTTCATTCGATTTACTTTGCGCTTGTTGGCTGAAGCTTTTTACAATCAGTTTACTCAGTTTGTGAAGATTAAAAACGGTGGGACTGATGATTGTTTTTCCTTCCTGAAGTCTGCTTAAATCTAGAATATCAGTCACCAAACCATGGAGCTGTTTTCCAGAAAACTCAATTGAGAGCATATATTTACGAAACTCTTTTTGAGGTAATTTTTGATTTAGCATCAAATAATTCAAGCCTATAATTGCATTTAGTGGTGTCCTTATTTCATGACTCATGGTAGATAAGAAGTCAGACTTCGCACTTTCTGCCCTTTTCACCCTTTCCTTCTCCTCCATTAAATCGGTCACATCTTTTGCGTATACATTAAAGTATGATTGAGACCTGTTGGGACAAACATCTAATAAATAATGCGCATGTCCAGAAGAAATTAGCAATTGTTCTTTCGCGCCTGTAATTGAATCTAGAAATGTCTTCGAAAGCTCTGGAATTCCTATTATTTGTCCAATTTTAATTAAATTTCCAAACACATCATATGTTGAATCATTTGCCATGATGACGACAGCTTCATCATTAATTCTAAATACTGCATTGGGATTTATCTCATAAAATCTGGCATAAGAAGCCGTTCTTTTCTCACTTAGAGCTCGACCAATTTTTTGGCCACAAATGTTTGCTACACTTTGAAGAATTCGCAGATGTTCGGATGTGAAAAAGTCTTTTTCTTCATGCTCACTGTCAATAATGCCTATGATTTCATTGTCGCACCATATGGGAACTGTTATTTCAGAACACCTGACATAATCATCTGCAATATATCGCTCATCAACAACTGTGTCTTTGACGACTTCAGCCACCCCGGTATCACCTACTGAACCGACAATTCCTTTTCCAAAAGGTATGTTAATCGGATTATGAATCTCTCTGTAATTAAGCTTCTTAGCTCCGTAAGCGGCAATTTGAGACCAGGTTTTATTTGGTGTGTCTTTTAAGTAAATCACACAGTCATTGAATCCCAAAGACTCAATGCACTTCTCTGCGATATCCCAAACAATATCTTCAGATGAATTCTCTCTGAAGAGACTTTTTGAAAAATAACTTATAATATCAAGCGCTACAAGATCACGTTCGTTGTTTTTCTTCATTGACATAATACTCTAATATACAAAAAGTTAAATAAAGTAACTTTTTCAGCGAAAACAACATTCATACGCACTTAAATAATCTTTGTCGTTAATTTATTGTGTTTAATCGATATTTCTTACTACTTTAACCACATAAATCTTCGCGAATGGGCGCGACTTTTTAGAACCAATCGTTATATATGTTGTTTTCCATGACTTTTCCCTTCTTACAGCAGCTAACTCGATGTGGATCTTCAATCTTACATTTGCTTTCAATTTTTGCATTTTTTATTGTTTGCCAAATTTCACCATTACAATCCCAAACCCTTTGTGATGACCCATTAGCTTGTAACTTCACCCCATCTTATCAATGTTTAAGAGTTGAAGCAATCGCTTCTCACTCGGGGATTGTAGGATCGGAGGACTTAACGGGCATGACCACGTACCGAGTGTTTGCTGTCCTCGAAAACAGTGACGATGTTCTGATTGCTATCATTGGAGACAGTCAATATCCCACTTTTTTCAATTCAAGCACCTCCTTTTTTCAACATCCAGCAGCATCTGCTACACCAAATGCCTTAAACCCTGCTTTTTACTCATCATTTCAATCTCTTGAATTTGACAGTTGGGTCACTATAGGAATAGATCAAGGCCCAGTCGGCGACGAAGGACTCATAACCATTATTGAAGACAGCGCTTCTCCTTGGACATCTCCTTTTGAAGCTGGAAACAACTTAGATATTTCTAGCACTGATGAAGCTGGATGGTATGCATTGGCTGATGACAGCAATACAATTTCAGGCTCTGATAATGAAGTTCTTATAGGACAATTCACTACATCTGGCACACTTTCAGGTCAAATATACATGCAGATTTTCATCCACGGAAACTCTGAGAACGAAGTCCGAACACTCGCACATCTTGCTGATAATTGTGGATTAGGTGACCCTGAAAATTGTGTTTATCCTCCTGAAAACTATGATTGCTTAGGTGTTTGCACAATTGATACAAACTCTAACGGAATCTGCGATCTTGACGAAATTGGATGTACAGATCCCGCAGCTTGTAATTATGACTCTTCATTTACAATCGACGATGGTTCTTGTGACTTCTGTTCTTGTGGCGGAAGTTCTAATGGCGAACTGACATATACTACCAGTCATTCTCAATACGGGCTTGAAATTGAACAGATAGCAACTCATACTTCTGGATCGCTGACAGGAATGACAACGTATCGACTTTACCTAAATATGGAGTTTGCAGATGATGCAGCGACATCATTCACGGGCGACGACTTATTCCCATTATCTCTTAATACAACATCAAGCTTTTACCAAGAGACCATATTTGGCGGAGCAACTCCTGCAAACATTTCAAGTGCTGCTCTTAGCTTGATACCTGATCTCGCATATGATTCTTGGATTACCATAGGACTGGACGGCCCGGCTTCCTCTGGTGAATCAAATGTTAGTTTGCTTGCGGGAATATGGGCTTCTGACTTTGAAGATGGGGGAAGTTTTACGGTCAATGACGGAATTGGATCAGGATGGTTTATACTTCCTCCAAGCGCATCAAATGGAATTGCCGATGAGAATCAGCGTATCCTATTCGCACAGCTCACAACCGACGGTTATATTTCTGGTTCTTTCAAAGCCCAAATCTTTCCACATGGAGATTCTACAGCAGACAACCGTGTCGACTTTTCCTTCTCTATGGCAAATGGCTCGACTGGGAACGCTTGTGGCTGTACGGCGGTTATAGCTTGCAATTACAATACAGAGGCTCAATACGATGATGGGACTTGTGATTTTGTTTCTTGTTTGGTCTTTGCTTGTGCAGACGCAATTGCATGTAACTATGACCCACTTGCAGATTATGACGACGGATCATGTATCTACCCTACTTTTCCATACGATTGTGACGGCACTTGTATCAATGACACCGACGGTGATGGCATTTGTAATGAGTATGAAATTCTGGGATGTACGGACACGAACGCATGTAACTTAACTTTTGGTGCGACTGAAAATGATGGTTCTTGTGAATTTACTTCTTGTCTCGGATGTACTGACTTATACGCTTGTAACTATGAACCACTTGCTACTTACGACGACGGATCTTGTACCTACGAAAACTTCCCATACAACTGTGATGGAAGCTGTAAAAATGACAACAATAACAACGGCATATGTGATGAATTCGAAACGTTCGGATGTACTGACTCAACAGCTTGCAACTATTCTTCCGGCGCAACTGACGACGACGAATCTTGCACGTATGATTGTTACGGGTGTACTGACCCATCAGCTTGTAACTTTGATATAACTGCTTCAATAGATAACGAATCATGTGAATTCACTTCTTGTAATGTTTACGGCTGTACTGATTTAATCGCTTGTAACTACAATCCAGAAGCAGAATACGATGATGCATCTTGTTCTTATATCCCAGAAGGACACTGTGACTGCGGCGGAAATGTGCTCG
>CAWVRV010000063.1:0-11149 GCA_963932755.1 uncultured Flavobacteriales bacterium
AATTGTGCGCATGAAGGATTTCTTTGACAGCATCAATGCTCTCCTTCTCAACAGAAACGAGAAGTCCGCCAGAAGTTTGAGGGTCACAGAGGAGGTCACGCGTAAATCCCTCAGGAATGTCAAGGTGTTCTCCATAGCTCATGAAATTGCGTCGCGCACCGCCTGGAACACACCCCTGCGTGTGATAGTCCATAAGCGCAACTCTATCCAGTGTAGGGACTTCGTCAAAATTAATTTGTGCGGCAGTGCCTGAGCCTTGACACATTTCCAGCAAATGCCCCATCAAACCAAACCCTGTTACATCTGTCATCGCATTGACTCCCGAAAGCTCCGCCAACTTCTCTCCCACTTTATTTAAGGACGTCATCGTTTCAATCGCAGATGCAATATGCTCCTTGGAAACCAATCCTTTTTTTTCTGCTGTCGTGACCATCCCGACACCGAGAGGTTTGGTCAGGAAAAGAACATCCCCGATTGACGCACTTGCGTTCGCCTTCAGATTAGAAAGCGTCACACGACCTGTCACCGCAAGACCAAATATGGGCTCAGGTGAATCAATGCTATGTCCACCCGCAAGTGGAATACCCGCTTCGGCGCATACGCTTCGGCCTCCTTCCAATACCGCCCCAGCAACTTCAGGGGCCAATTTGTCAATGGGCCACCCCAGAATAGCGATTGCCATGAGTGGCGTACCTCCCATCGCATAGATGTCAGAAATCGCATTCGCAGCGGCTATTCTTCCAAATGTATGTGGATCGTCCACAATGGGCATGAAAAAGTCGGTGGTACTTACAATGCCCGTTCCATCGCCGAGATCTACAACAGCAGCATCATCTTTAGTGTCGTTCCCCACAAGAAGGCTTGGGTATGAGATGTCATTTGACATACACGACAGCATCGTATGGAGCACACCAGGGGCAATTTTGCATCCACATCCAGCTCCGTGAGAGTATTGGGTTAATCGAATCGGATTAGACATACTGTAAGGAGTTAAGGGGTGAAGTCCGTTAAAAATGAATTCAAATGCAGGGCGCACTCAGAAGGAGTGAGGTTTTCGCAATTTACATCTGTACGCAGAGAAGGATCGCGCTTTGTAAGACCGTGGGCATAGGTTTTGTCATAATAGACCAAAGCGAGCCGAGCTGCAATGTCTAGATTTCCATCGGAAATGGCAGAAATGGCATTTTTTGCATGGTCACTCCCCAGTTTGGGACTGATGCGCTTAAAAGCGGAAGTGAGCAAATCTGGATCAATTTCACCGTACATATTCACCAAATGATTGACTCTGTCATCATCAGTGCGCATCATTTCAAAGCAACGAGATGAGATAAGTTGACTGAAAATGGGTTCTGGCAAATCAACGAATCCTATCGATCTGCTTTCATTTTCGATCCAAATGGGCCGTGTTCGCTCCGGAGTGTAGTCATTCCAAGCATTGAGTGCCCGTAAACCTGCATACAAATCATTTGAGAATTGTTGCGTCGTGGGCTGTACATGCGCTTCGAGATTGCCAAAGGCAGACCCGTAATGTCGCGCAAGACCTTCCAAATCGATGACGGACTCGTCTGGCAATTTTGACAGCTCGTGGAGTGTTTCCGTTTTTGCAGACCCCGTCAAGCCTCCGAGAACAGCAAAATCAATGGTGCGATCGAACTGCGTTCTCGCGTATGTTCGAAAGGCTTTATAACCTCCTTCAAGCACGACCGAGGGGATTCCAGCAGTTCTCAGAAGCCATGCGACAGATTCTGACCGCATCCCCCCTCTCCAACAATGAATCAAAAGCGCGTTGCGCACTTTCGATCCGTCAGAAGAGGTTTGGCTTTCAAATAGATGGCGACCGTATTGGGCCAACTCCTTCATTCTCGGGCCGATGAGTTCCAACCCTAAATCTACCGCATCTTCACGACTCCTCTGCTTGTAGAGCGTTCCTATTTGGGCTCTCTCCTCATTTGAAAACAACGGCCAAGAAACAGCACCTTGAATATGGCCCTCCAGAAACTCAGCTGGACTTCTAACATCCAAAACGATACTTCCCTTGTCAACCTGAAAAAGGAAGTCTTCAGGAGACATCGTACGAGAGGGTATAGCCATAGTCATTTATTCTAGTTGCAAACTTAAGGAATGAAAAACGCGCCACCTGCAAAGGGACGCGTTTCATTAATTTAGAAAGACCTGTTCAGAAATCTATTCTATGGTTTCAACCGTTTTATATACTTTGACTATAACCTCTGGTGGCAAATTCGGCTCTTCAGCCACAGAGACTGTGGTTTCACCAGTGGTAGAACTGCCATATGCATCAGAGACAGTAAGTTTAAATGTGTATTCACCTGGACTGGCACGAAAATTTGTCGTATTCCCATCTGCATCTTCTGCATATCGAAGGTAAACGTCATTTCCTGAAGTCTGGGTCCATGAATAAGAGATGGAATCACCTTCCGCATCGAAAGACTCGCTTCCGTCAAGAGCTACAGTTATATCTGTAGTATTGACATCTCTGTCGTGGGGAATGGTAAAGCGGATTTTTGCAGCTTCAACGAGTTCAGCAGCGTCTGCGGCAGCAGACTCAACAGCAGCAGCAGCAGCATTTTCTGCATTAGTTGCATAAAGATCAAGTTGCTCCATCTTGAGGTAACCTACAGCGGCGACACTAGCGACGAGCAATACAATGGTAGCAATTCGTTCCATGATAAAGTTTATTTAAAGTCGGTTTGGGTATATAGAGCGGCCCGGAAATTCCGGACCGCTTTATAGATTATCAGGTAGTCCTATTACTTGCGATCAAGGATAGACCAGAGTATCAGTAAGGCTACTAAGCCCACAAATCCTCCGTTACCGAGTTGAGAGATTAACCCTGTAAGGTTATCTACAACTTCCATTCCTGGGAACATTGCTGCTCCGAATACTACTTCAGTTACTACTGCAAGTGCAGCGAAACCGATCATTAATTGGGTCAGCCCTTTAAAAAAGCCTCCCATAAATTTAAACACGTTTTCCATTATGTGGGTTTTGGTTTACAACTAAGCACAATATTTGAAATAATAACGACTCGTGTGAATAGTACACTACTTTTTAAATGAACGTTGGAATGTTCAAATCCTCTACATATACCTAGTATACTGATATTTAGCCTTAAATTCACACCCCTTAAAAAGGGGCAAATAGGGTCAAATACTGTGTTTTGATACGTTTTTATGTGTAGTTGCTTGCACGAATAAGCGTCGCTTTAGGACAACCTTGTCACCAAGAGTGATCATTTTTGAGAGAAAATGGACCGTATTTCACCCTTAAAACAGACTATTTATGCAGAATGCGAAACGTTAATTGAATGGCCCAAAACAATGCCCAGCAAAATGCTGCGATAAAATATGCAGAGATAAGCGTGTGAAAGATCATAAATATGTAACGTACAAAACGTCTAAAAGGTTTCATTTCACGATATTGTGGGAATGAAAAAAATCATGCTTATTGTCACAAGTGGATTGCTATGTATCTCGGCTTGGTCCCAGGTGTCGTCTACGACTGAATTTCTTGGGTACGACCTGGGGACAAAATTCACCCGTCACCACAGGGTCGTCGATTACATGAACCATGTTGCGAATGAGACGCCTCACTTCAAATTGCATGAATACGGTCGCACCTCTGAAGATCGGCCACTCCTCGGGTTGGTCATGTCTTCTGTTTCAAACATGGAGAGGTTGGACGAAATCATTGCTGACAACACACGGAGAGTGTCTGAAGGGATCGATGGCGGAGCACGTATTCCCATCGTGTATTTGAGTTATAACGTACACGGAAATGAAGCGGTGTGTACTGAAGCGGCCATGAGAACGATTGAAGCCCTCGTCAATGAACACGCAGACCTGCTCAATGACGTCATCGTGATTATTGACCCGTGTGTGAACCCTGACGGGCGCGACAGATATGTTCAGTTTCAAGATCGAACTTCAGGCCCCGTCCCAAATACATCATGGGAATCCTGGGAACACAAAGAACCATGGCCGGGCGGAAGATCGAATCACTATATGTTTGACATGAACCGAGATCTCGCATGGCAAACCCAAATCGAGACACAAGCACGCACCACGTTCTATCGGAAATGGATGCCTCACGTTCACGTAGATTATCACGAGCAGGGAATGAACAGTCCCTATTACTTCGCTCCTGCTGCCGAGCCACTTCATCAGGTGATTACACCATGGCAAAGAAAATGTCAAGAGCATATCGGAGGATTTAACGCACGGGCATTTGATGCGCGGGGAGCGCTCTATTTTACACGTGAGATTTTCGACCTCTTCTATCCCAGCTACGGAGATACGTGGCCGATGTTTCATGGCGCGATCGGCATGACCTATGAACAAGGGGGAAGTGGAAGTGCAGGGAGAGCGATCCTCACCGAAATAGGCGACACCCTTACACTTGCATACCGAATAGAAAATCATCACGCAACAGCGATTGCGACCATCACCGCTGCTGTCCATCACAAGGACAAGTTGCTGAAGGAGTTTTCTGCATACCACAGAAGGAACAGAGAAGAGCCGTGGGGGGATTACGCTGCGTATTTAATTCCAGCGGAAGGAAACGATGAAGGCAAAATGGTTTGGCTTACAGATCTTTTAGACAAACACGGCATCACATATACAACCCCTAAGAACACGCGCAAAAGTGTGCCGGCCCTTGACTACTCAACGCTCAAACCTACCACTGTCAAACCCGTTCAGGGAGACCTCCTGATTGACTCACATCAACCAAACTCTGCGTTGCTTGGCGTTTTATTCGATCCGGATCCCGTTCTAAGTGACTCTTTAACCTATGACATCACAACTTGGGCGCTCCCATTTGCCTATGGACTGCAATGCTACGGATTAACCTCGCGCATTCAGTCGGGTGACACGTTTGAATACGCCGCAAAATCTGAGGCAAAGAAGATAGAATCTCCTTACGCTTGGGTGATTGATTACAAAACCGATGAAGGCACAACGCTGCTCGCTCAGCTATTGAAAAACGGGGTCGTCGTCAGGGTTGCGGATTCTCCTTTCACCTCTGAGGGCATTGAATTTGATCGTGGAACCCTCGTAATTACAAAGCGCAACAACGAAGCTTTACTCGATGAAATCGCTTCAATGCTCGAGGCTGGAGATCGTGACATTGCAGGCTTGAGGGTCACGGAAGTGAAAAGTGGATTGTCTGAAGCTGGACCCGATTTGGGCTCAGGACACTTTCATTTCCTCAAGGCTCCCAGAGTCGCTGTTGTTTCGGGAGAAAGCGTATCCTCATTGAGCTTTGGAGAGGTTTGGCACAAGTTTGAACAAATCTATAAATACCCCGTTACAGTCACAAAAGGGATGAACCGGATGGATCTCGACAACTTCGATGTCGTGGTGATGCCTCGAGGGTGGTACTCCCTGAACGAAAACCAAATGAATGAATTGTCAAGCTGGGTGAACGACGGGGGACAGTTGATTGCAATCGGTGGGGCGTGTCGAACTTTTGCCGACAAAGAAGGCTGGGGCTTATCTAGAAAAGGAGACGACATCGATGAGGGTATGCGAGAAGATGAATACGACGCGCACTCAAAATCAGACAGGTTCGCTCCTTTCGCTTTAGATACGCGCATGAGCATCATGGATGACATCCCAGGAGCCGTGTATAAAATAGGACTGGACAACACCCACCCATTGGCCTACGGATATGGAGATCATTATTTGAGCATCAAAACGAGCGCACAACGGTATGCACCACTTAACAATGGTGGAAATGTAGGTGTGTTGAGTGGAAGCGCTGAACCTTTCAGTGGGTTTTCCGGATCGAGAGCGAACAGAGCGCTGGACAACAGCCTCAGCTTCGGCGCACATTCAATGGGTGGCGGAAATGCAATCTACTTGGTCGACAATGTCCTCTTCCGTGCATTTTGGAAAAATGGACATCAGATTTTTGGAAATGCGGTCTTTTTTGGGCCGGCAATGTGAATCTCATGCAGGGGCCGTTAGGGCAAGAGTCTACTTGCGTAGTTCTTAGAGATGTAGCAACTCGCATTATCTACCTTGCCAGACAGGTGACGGTACTTCGCAATGAAACGATACATCTTTTCTGTAACCAAGAAAGTGACAAACCCCCATCTCGATCGCAGGTAAGGCTTCAGTAATTTCACAGCATCCACACCCACTTTTGGCGTCCCACCATTTTCGATGATGATTACACCCGACAACGGTGGCGTTCTGAGTGATTCAATCAACAACTTCGTCGCTGTTTCACTTTGAATCGAGGCAAAATAAAGCTTGTCAGCTTTCTGCTTGTCTTCCAACCTCATAATCATTCGCACCGTAAAGTGACAGAGCGCACAGGGTCCATCGTAGAAAAGAATATTCATGTATTATCAGGTAATGTCTTTTTGATCAGGATGACAAGGTAAGATGATAACAAGATGTGCATACCAAACCTTTGTCACTTAATTTGCATCAGAACTCTCCTTAAATAAGAAGCCCATGTCAGATCAAATGAAGCGTTGTCCTAAATGTGAGTGTCCATACGGATACGCGCTAAGAGAAAACGTCTACGCTTGCCCAGAGTGCAGCCATGAGTGGGACGCGAAGGAAGCCGAAGAAGCAACGGGACTTGTAGTAAAAGACATGAACGGAAAACTCCTTCAGAATGGTGACACTGTTGTCGTCATGAAAGACCTCCCCGTGAAAGGAGCTCCGAAACCGGTGAAGGCTGGCACAAAGGTGAAGAACATCAGACTCCGTGACGCTGAACACGACATCGATTGCAAAATTAAAGGATTCGGTCAAATGGGGCTCAAATCTGAATTCGTCAAAAAAGCCTGAATGAACCTAACAAACGCAAGCACGTCTATTCACTATTTCAAATTAATCGTCCTAAATTGCAAGTCTAAAATATACAGATATGAGACTTCTTTTTACAGCGTTAACTTGTTTGATGAGTGTGGGTATGTTTGCTCAATTGAGCAATGAATCAATCAATATTGAAGGGTTAAACAGGACATATTTGCTCTATTTACCATCAGATTTCAATATTAATGAACCATTGCCACTGGTATTAAGTTTTCATGGTGGGACGGGTTCAGCCAATGACCAATTGGCGATTGCAGATATGAGAGATCTAGCTGACTCTGAAAATTTCATTCTTGTGTATCCAGATGCTTTCCCTGACCCTAATAGCGGTCAAGAAACGAATTGGCAAGTTGTCACTTCGGGAGACTTGCCATTCACATTGCCAAATCCACACAGTGATCTATTATTTATTGATCAACTCATTGACCATTTACATTTAGAAGTCAATATTGATTTAAATAGAGTGTATGCATTAGGATATTCAAATGGTGGTGGCTTCACATTTGATTTGGGATGCAGACTGAACAATAAAATTACTGGCATCGGTGTCGTCGCGAGAACAATGTATGCAGAAACATATGACAACTGTATTGTCACTCATCCGACTCCAGTCGTGACCATTTTAGGAGATGAAGATTATATTTCTAATTATGATGGGGTTACTTATGAAGGAACACTTTACTATCAAAGCAGTGATGCCACTCACGCGTATTGGGTCGCGAATAACAATCTATTGCCCACCTCAAATCTATCTTCGGTCCCTAACATCAATACAACTGATGGAAGCACCGTAGAATTATATTCTTGGTCTTCTGAAGATGAATGTATCGATCTGTATCACTATAAAGTTATCGGAGGTGGACATGATTGGCCAGGAACATTTGGCAATATGGACATCGTTTCTCACGAAAAAATATGGGAGCACTTGTCAGAATATGGCATGAATGGGAAATTGGACTGTAACTCATCTGATGTGTCAAGTCCTTTAACATCATCAACAAAACGACTCATTAAGGTCATTGATGCTTTAGGCCGAGACGTCAATCACACAACAAACCAAATCCGCTTCCACATCTACGATGATGGATCAGTAGAAAAAAAGTTTGTTGTTGAGTAAAATGTCATCGTGCATAAGGCATGCTACAGATGATAAGATTCCCAAAGTTTAATAACAACCAAAACCAATAATGAAATCACGATTACTACTTTTAGCTTGCTTATCATTCACACTTTTTTCTTGCACGAAAGAATATAATTGTGTTTGTGGAAGTGATGGCGGAGAACCATACGTTTACATTATTAGCGCAAACAATCTTGATGATGCGATTATTGAGTGTTCACCTCCAGGATCTGATTGTGAAATAGAGGACTAAAAACAAAACCCCGCTATCGCAATGATAACAGGGTTTTATCTTTTATAGTTGTGATCCCACAGGGACTCGAACCCCGAACCGCCTCCTTAGAAGGGAGGTGCTCTATCCAGTTGAGCTATGAGACCATATCGCACTTAAAAGTACGGCTCGTTTAAGAGGGTGCAAATATGCATCAGGATTTACTAAAATCATTGAAAATATGAAGCATAAAAAAGCCCTCAACGTGTGAGGGCTTTAAAATCAATTGTCTCTAGACAGAAATCTTAGTTAGAAATATTGGTGTTTGCCTTAACGGTTTTTGTTTTAGGCTTCTTAGATTTTGAATCGTCTGTTTTTGAACAACACGCTTTACCATCCTTCTGACCAGTACAAGCAGCCTTCTCTCCAGTAGATGCGGTTGAGCAACACGCTTTTCCATCCTTACTTGCAGCAGCACATGCAGCTTTCTCTTCTGCAGTACATGTTTTCTTCTCACCAGTAGAGGCAGAAGCACAACACGCTTTTCCATCTTGAGTGCCAGTAGAAGCAGCTTTGTCTTCAGAAGAACACGTTTTCTTATCGCCAGTAGCTGACTTCGAACAACATGCTTTCTTCTCGCCATCAGCTTTGTCAGTGCAACTAGATTTCTCTGTTTTTGCTTTGGCATCTGAAGCAGGGGCATCTGTTTGAGCAGATGTAGTGAAGGCAAACATAACGAGTGCTCCGAGTAATAATATATTTTTCATACTTAAAATAATTTGTTCGTTTAGACTATAAATATACAACTTCATTTACATTTAACGAACAAATGATCTATTTCAAGCCCCTTTTTTAGTTGATTTAACAAATAAATAACTCTTTTCTTCTATATCTAGGAGAATTGCGTAGATTTGCACTCCGATTTTGTAATGATTTTTACAAGTCGGCATTTTTAAAGGAGAGGTGGCAGAGTGGTAATGCAGCAGATTGCTAATTTGTAGCCGGTTTCGGCTCCTGAGTTCGAGTCTCAGTCTCTCCGCTGAAACATGTATCAACGCCCGCTTAGCGGGCGTTTTTATTTCCCCCTTGTTTTGAATTGTTGTTGAGATTTAGAAAACAAGCCCGGGAAATGAGTCCAACCCTCCTCTTAACTAGGACATTGTGGTCTCTCAAAAAATAATCCTTGTTTCAGTTAGAAAAGGGAAAAACTTAAGTATCTTTGCATCCGCTTTTAACGCTCGGGGCGTGGCCCAGCCCGGTTAAGGCGCCTGGTTTGGGACCAGGAGATCGCAGGTTCGAATCCTGCCGCCCCGACGAAAGAACTACCGCCCTGACGCAAGTCAGTGGCGGTTTTTTCTTGGTTACAACTGGGACAAAGGAGCTTAGACCCCACCCCTACACTCTACGCAAACAGGACGAAAGCGCAAACAGCGTAAGAGATTTTTTGAGTAGATGGCTTATTTCTTTCCGAAAAGCAATTTCAAAAGTGTGGCCCCCACCTTTCTTTGAAGACCTAATTTTGTTGTCGGAACACCTGTCGATTTCGCGACTTTCTGCTTAAGTGACTGGATACCAAGAAGTCTCGATAGACTGAATGAAAATCCATATTTTTTTCTACGTCCCATGATTGTATGTTATTCGTGGTCCACACTGCATGTAGTTGTCAATCCTCAAAGATGCACCTTCATCCTGATATCCGCTCGGTCGTAGGGAGAATCTTGTTGAGAGAGAAATATGACTGGGCTTGCCATGAAGGAAGTGGTTACTCAACAACTAAATGGTTTCGCAGTACAGTATCAGAAGTCGACAACTCCAAGGTATACATTCCTGCAGTCAAGTCAGACACATCGATCGTCGTTGAGGAACTAAATCGCGTCTCAAAGACGCGCTTGCCAGAAACGTCATACATCTTGACCGTGGCAATTAACCCCGATAGGTCACCCAAATCTAGCGTGATGTGAGAAGAGGATGGGTTCGGGTAAATAAGCACGGAGAGCGGGCTTATTTCGTCTACAAATACACTTGAACAGTTCGCAGAGAAGTACATCGTGGAATCAATAGAAGCATATCCATTGGGGTTATTGAAAATCGGGTAACCCTCCGTATTCCACCACTCCGTAGAAAGCGCCACATCGTCCACCGTGATGCAGGTTAAATCAGGATTGTCCGTGAAATCAGGAATATATTCAATACCTCCCCCTGGAAAACCAGCCATGTATGCGTTGAGTCCATTTGCGACATTGAGTTCAAACAACTGATTTGAATCCAACCAAATCCAAATGAGAGAACCACAAGAACTGAGGTCCATAGATGTCAGCAGATTGTTTCCTGCAAAAAGCTGTTCCAAGTTGGGTTTGTTGAGCACATCCAATTCAGAAATCTGATTGCCAGAGCACCAGAGACGAACCAGTTCAGGTGTGTTATTGAGGTCCAAAACCGAAAGGGTGCTGTTCTCACAGAATACAAATTCAAGATTGGGCTTGTTGCTTAGATCTAATTCTGAAATGGCGTTCGACGAACATCTCACACCGTAAAGTGAATCGTTGAGGGTAAGGTCCAAACTTGTGAGGCTGTTGTGGTCCACCGAAATGTCTTTGAGCTGGAGATTGTTGCTCAAATCGAGTTCAGAAATCTGATTGAAATTGCAGGTCAAATGCTCCAGCATGGCATTGTTGCTCAGATCGAGAGATGTGATGGAATTCCCAGAAGCATCAAGGAAGTGAAGCGCTGTATTTTGGGACAGATTGATGGAATCGATTTGGCCGTTTTGGTTATAGCAATCGAGATACTTCAACCAGGGAACCAAAGACATGTCCAGATAGGAAATGTCACTGTTCTGCAGTTCAGAAATCGTCAACGAATCTAAAGACAAGAACCCTTCGAGCCCCGTCAAATCGTGAATGCTACTGTAGGCCAAATGAAGGGATTGAACATCCACAATGTTGGCTGTAAGGACTGAATCATCTA
>CAWVRV010000064.1:0-11058 GCA_963932755.1 uncultured Flavobacteriales bacterium
GCGAGAGAAATCGTGAACGTGGTGTCCTGATCTGCAAAAGGGGTCGTGAATGTATGAGAAGGTTCGAACGTATTGCTTTCTATACCATCCCCGAAATTCCAATTGTATACAGAGGCTCCAGAGGTTGAATTTAGGAAAGACACGTCGAAAGGAGAGCACCCTTGTTGTGGGACATCAAAGGCTGCTTCTATTTCAGGAAGGACCTCAACTTGAACTTGATCTTGCGCTGAACATCCACTGTTTGTGGTTGCAGTAAGTATCGCAGTGTAGGTTACGGGTTCATTTGAAGGGTTGAAGTAATTGAAAATGTGTTCTGTGGCGCTCTCATTCGAGATTTCACCTGTGCCGTAATACCACTCGATATTGTCAGCTCCTTGCGATGCATTTGTAAACGTGACCTCCAAAGGGTAGCATCCGGTCATGTTTGAAATTCCCACATCTGCGACTGGTGTTGCAAGAACTTCTAATTCCACAGATTTACTCCCTGTGCAACCATATACGCTCTCGCCATTTAATGTTACAGTGAACGTTGTGTCTGCGTATCCTGGTGTTACAAATAAGTGTGTCGGTTGATCGGCAGGAGATTCAGGAGATCCGTCTCCGAAATTCCACGTAAAACCTGCATTTGAATTTAAACTTTGGTTGACAAATAGGACAGTTAAAGGAGAACAAGATGAAGGTGGAACTAAAAAATCGGCCACGACCTCTGGGTAAAGCTCGACAGCCACGACTTCAGTATCGATACATCCACCCACACCCTCCACCAAGAGGGTGACTTCCCGAATTGCGGCACTCATCCCCTGATGATTGAACGTGTATTCATGAGAAGTGCCTCCAAAACCATTTTCCTCACCACCATCCCCATAGATCCATGTATGTGTGATGGCTCTTTCACTGTTGTCTGAAAAATTCACCAAAAGGGGCGCACATCCCACTTGAATGTCTGCAGAAAATTGTGCGATGGGTTGTGGATTTACAATGACTTCTGTGCTGTATTCACCCACGCATCCGAAATTAGACTGCCCTTCGACATGTAAAAGATGCGTTTTGACCAACTCCGTCTCGTTTGTATAAAGGTGTGTATTCATGGGTATGTTAGAGTCGGGTGTCCCGTCTCCAAAACTCCAAATGATATCTTGTGCTCCGCCTAGAGAAGGCATTTGGATTGCAAAAGGAGAGCAACCTTCATCCTCTGGTAAAATGAAATCGAACAAGGCCTCTGGGTAAACGGATACACCGACAATCGTCGTGTCATTGCAGCCGTTTTCTGCAATAGCAATAAGCATAACAGGGAAGGTCTCAAGAAAACCAGTTGTATTTTCAAACGTATGTAACGGAGCATCCTCTATACTCGTGACACCGTCAGTGAAGTCCCAGGCATATGAAATTGAATTCGTAGAGTTGTTTGTAAATGCAGCCTCCATAGGTGCACACGAAGGTGCAGACGCCGAGAAGTATGCTTGTGCTCCAGGCAACGTAGCGACTTGGATTGTGTCGCGTGCAACACATCCGAACGGACTGGTTGCATTTGCGATGGCAATAAACGTTGTCCCCGAAATATCTTGGCTCAGATATGTGTGAGAAATGACAGATTCATCAGACCCCAATCCGTCTCCGAATGTCCAAACCACATTTGCATCCAACGAACCAGATGCCTCAAAGTTGACGAGCAATGGAGTACAACCATTGATTACATCAGAGGAGGCTGTAATCGCGGGTGCAGGTTCTACCTCAATATTTGTATTAAAGACATTGTTGCAATGTTCGGATGAGATTTCAAGACTCACATTAAATTCACCAGGTGAATTGTAGAGGTGAAATGGGTGTTGGTCTTCCGATTGGTTTCCATCTCCGAAAGACCAATCCCAGGCTAGAATTGGGACTCCACCAGCCGCCAGAGAAAGGTCGGTAAAGGATGTTGTGTCACCTTCACAAACCACTCCGTGAATGAAGTCGGCAGACGGGCTTTCAAACACTTCTGGAGTCACATTTTCTACCCGAACACATCCGTTTGCACCCGTGACTTCAAGCCCCACAACATAGGTTCCTGGGGCATCAAAAAAGAGTTCCGGAGTGCTCGTTCCGTTGTGCGTTCCAGGGGCGACATTAAAAGTCCAGTCATAATTGACACCCTCGCCACTGATCTCTTCTGCGATGGCAGAAAATGAATCGCACCCTTCCGTTTGGGACAATTCAATGATCACTTGAGGAGAAGGTTTAACAATGATGTCAAATCGCGCTGTATCGTGACAAGACAATGCCTGACCTGCAAGAGCAACGACTCCCAAGACGGTGTAGTTTCCTGGGTCATTAAAAGTCCAAGTTAAAGATGGCGACCCTCCAGGATACCACTGACCGTCACCGTTATTAAAATTCCAGTAAAACGCAGTCGCTTCACTTTCGTCTTGTATAAAAGTTGCTGGAAGACCTTCACAAACTTGGTTTGGTCCGGTAAGATTTGTAGAAAGCGGAGCTCTTACGATGAGTTCTATGTGAGTCGAGTCAATTCCGCAATAACTAGAATCGTATAGCATAACATGATAAGTCCCTACGCCTGGAAGATCGAGTTCGAAGGGCGTCGATGATGTCCAAGGTCTCCACTCGATGACTTCATCGATACCATCACTGTCAAGGTCTCCGAAATTCCATTTCTCAAACCGCTGAGTCGTATTCCCATTCGCGGTGCAATTCTTCTCGGTAATATTTGACAGCTCTACTGTCGTGTCTGGGTAACACAGCTGAGTGGAAGAAGCACCGATCACTGCATTGTCCAAATCCCAGATGTTGATGTAGTCAATCGTAACGCTTGCTCCTGTACCAAACTCGTGATTTCTGCAAGCGTTCGTCGCTGACAGCGTCACTTCTCTATTGCATCCCGTGGACCCTACTGAGTAGTTGTGTGGAACAGTTCCTCCTGCATTTGTTGCGTCAAAACTTTCTGTGACTCCGTCGTCAAATTCCCAGGTAAACGTCGTTGTTGCGCTTACGTTTGTTGAGGCATTTAAAAAGAACAAGGTTGCCGGTGCACATGCATCCGTTAGCCAACCCTCTGGAATTTGAATGGATGGGTTTACGGATTCCTCTTTGATGAACTCTCCTGTCAAGACACATCCATCGGCACTTGTAAATGTCAAGCTATAGACCTGCCAAACATCCGGATAGGTATGTGTAATCGAATTTGCTGTGGTCCAAAGCCCTAGGTTTTCATCCGATGTACCATCTCCCCAGTTGACAGTGACATCATTCCATTCGGCCGAAGTTTGTATAAAAAGATCATAATTCCCAGGATTACAGCTAAACCAAGTCGGGGAAGAAGATGCAACACCGTCGGCATCTAAAAGATCGTGGCATTGAGCGTTAGCACCTGCCCCTACTAGGGTTAGGAGGAGTAAGGTGGTCGCAATACTGAGGAGTTTTTGACAATACATAGTAATTCTTACGATTTTACCTGCTGTAGGTTACGTTTTGAAGAGGTTTTCTAACCTATAAAATTACTAGTGCGGATCGAGGAAATTTGGGTTTTGAATAAATGTTGTGTCGGTCAGAGCGTGTAAAAAAGCGATTATTGCTTCTTTCTGCTGTGGGGCAAGCTCTAAACCCCCAGTTGTGTACTTCATAAATGGATCTATCGTTGATGAACTGACCCCTCCGCTGTTGTAGTGTTCAAGCACATCTTCAAGAGATGTAAAACGACCATCGTGCATATATGGAGCACTTACAGCAACATTTCGCAATGTGGGTGTTTTAAAAAGGCCGGAATCCAACACAAATCCGGTAACGTTGACTCTGCCTGGGTCATTCTCAAATGAAGAATCTAGACCGTTGTTGTGAAACAAATAGTCAGAAAACTGCAGTCCAGCTTCTCCATGACAATGGAAACAGTCTGCCCCAAACTCTCCGCCTTGATTGACCTCGGGGTCTCCTCCTTCTCTAAGAAACAACTGGTATCCCAAATATTCTCCGTCAGTGAGATTTGTTTCTCCTCTTCGCCATTTGTCAAATTTGCTGTCCGCACTAATCATCGTTCGAACAAACTGAGCGATTGATTTCACGGCTAAATCTTCAGTGATGATTTCACTTCCAAATGCATTAAAGAACAATTGTGGGTAGTCCAGGTCTCCAAAATCTTCCGTCATCAATCGTTCCACAACGACTTCCCATGAAACATTCATTTCTAGGGGGTGCTCAATGGGTTCACGTATTTGGTCTTCAAGAGTCAAGGCTCTTCCATCCCAAAAGAAAGACGATGACCATCCCAAATTGCAAATCACACTGGCATTTCTGTCGCCGAGCGTTCCATTCACTCCAGAGCTGAATTGATTTGGGTCTGAGAAACTGGAAGAAGGCGCATGGCAACTCCCACACGAAATAGAGCGGTCTAGGGACAGAGACGGTTCCCAAAAAAGGAGGCGTCCCAATTGTATTCCTTCTTCAGTCATGGGATTGTCTGCGGGGATATCCATGGGTGGGAAGAAAGGGGGGATTTCAATCGTATAAGCGGTTGCCTCCCATGTCTTTTCGCCACAGTCACAACCCGAAGCGATCGCGGAGAACACAAAAGCACTTGTGATCAAATATCTTGAGACTGTTTTGTGAATCATGACAGCAAGGACCTTCTATTTGAGGGTCCAGGATGCAGAGAAATTATCTACAAACTGGATCGCGTTTGGCACTGGCCCCATGGAGTGACCCACCTCACTTAGGTCGAGGTTGTCTTCTATCGAAGGTCCTTCAAAGGCTGTGCGTATATCCAGATCAAGCATAAACTCAATCGTTTCATCTTGATTGAGAACGACGCTTTCGTTTAAATCCAATGTAATGGTCCTGTAAAGCGCGTTCGATGCAGGATGAAAGATATAGGGAGTCTCAATCAGCCCTCCTTCGTTTTCCGCCAATTTCCCTTCACATTTCACAAAGAAATAACTGCCCATCATATCCCACGTCATCCCGGCCGCTCCTGATACACTTAGTGGATTAGCGCTGGGCAGTGAAGTATTTAAAGACATTGAGTTCATTTCAGAAGGCACACCTACATCAAACCTTAAAGCATTGAATTCATTGCAGTTTCTGAGCGATTTTTCACTAAATTCTCCATTCGCTGTCGCCGAATTTGTGATGAAATCCAAACGAGAGATGGATTCAGAATTAATCCATTCACCCGATACAAGGCGAAGTGAAATATTGCTTACATAGCAAGAAAGTTTCTCTGGGCGAACGTCATGTCCCATATGATCGGTGACTGTATCTCCAATAGAGATTGTTTCACCCGACCAAGACAATTCAGTATTTAGGACGACTTTACCGGGTTCGTTTTCCTTGTTGCAACTACTGATAAATATCGTTGTCATTAAGGCAAGACTCAAGAGTAGGAAGTTAAATTTCATCTTTACTTTGTTGGGTTATGTATTCAATGACGACAAATCTCGTAAAATGTTGCATGAAACCCGATGATTTTGCTCATAATTTGTTGTAATATTTGAAGCGCGATGACTAGCCTAACAAATAATTTCGAAGTTGTAAGAGCCTCAGCAGGATCTGGCAAGACGTATAGATTGGTCCTGAGGTATCTTGAATGTGCTCTGAAGAGTGATGTGGCAGGTGCATTCAAAAGCATTTTGGCACTCACCTTTACGAACAAAGCTGCTGCTGAAATGAAGGGCAGAATACTCGAGGATTTAGAAAAACTGTCTGCTGGAAAAGGCGATAAAAAAGCGCATTTGCTTGAGCATCTCCAGATTTCAGAAAAAAGACTTGTAAAAAGATCGGCCCATCTTCACAAAGAGATGCTTCACAGGTACAGTGATATCGCTGTGATGACGATTGACAGTTTCGTGAATCGATTGGTCCGAAGTTTTGCAAGGGATTTGGCCTTAGATCAAGATTTCAGAATAGAACTCGACTCCGACAAGATTATTGACGATGCAGTGTCTCAGCTTTTAGATAAAGTAGGCATCAAAGGAAATGAGTCCTTGTCTAATCTTTTAGAAGGTTTTGCAAATCAACAAGTAGAAGAAGATAAGGATGCCAGAGTACGTAACCCTTTGAAAGAACTGGGTAAAGCGGTTGTTAAAGAAAATATGCGCGATGTAATCGCGGCATTTGAAGAAATTTCGCCCGAAGATTTTAAAGACATAAGTATCTCTCTGAGGGGTGCTACTTCTAGCAGTGAAACACATTTAAAAGAAGTCGTTCAAGTAGCCAACGACGCCATTGTTGAACTCGAGATGGCAGATTCTGACTTTGCGTATGGTGATGTCCCCAGAAATCTCAAAAATCTCGCAAAAGGCAGAGTGAAGACATTGTCAAGTAGGATACGAAATCATCTCACGGAACCTCAGTCAATGCTCAAGAAAAAGGCGTCTGAAGAGTTAATTTCGAAGGCGCAACGTCTGGGACCATTCCTCAATCACGTGCACGATGCAGCGATAAAGATGCTCCCTGAAACACAGGAGGGAAAGACGTATTTGTTGGCAAAGAGTTTGTTGAAACGCCTCGATTTAATGGGTACACTTTCTGAACTCCATAAGGAAATTGAAAAAGTCCAAACCGACAACAATGTTCGCACATTCGGAGCGATGCACAGGATGATCTCAAAAATTGTACGAGAAAATCCGACGCCATTTATATATGAAAGATTGGGAAGCCGATACGCTCATATTTTCATGGACGAGTTTCAAGATACCTCGATCACTCAATGGCATAACATTGTCGTTTTATACGATCACGCGTTGGCGCGAGATAAAAAGAATTTGGTCGTTGGAGATGGCAAACAAGCCATCTATAGATGGAGGAACGGAGACTATAAACAGCTGATGGATTTGCCTGCTTTGCAAGGTGAAAATTTAGGGATTGCATTGTCAGAAGCAGAGACGACCTTAAGGGATCATTGTTTCACCGATCGTCTAGATGACAATTGGAGGACGGGGAGTGAAATCGTTGAATGGAATAACAAATTGTTTGGTGAGTTGCGGAATCATCTTCCTCCCGAACTCACGAAGGTGTACGACGGACTTTCACAAACGCCTAAAATGAAATTTCCAGGGGGGGTGCATTTGGAACTTGTGTGTGGAGTCAAAGTTGAGGAAAGAAGAAACAGTCATTGCGAAGTGATTGTCAATAGAATTAGGGCGTATGAAGCTCAAGGATTCGATTTGGGAGATATGACAATTCTTGTGCGGACAAATCGAGAGGGTGCACATCTCGCTCAAGAACTTCTTAAATCAGGGATTAAACCCATGACAGAAGAGTCGCTTCAATTAGGCCGACACCCAGGTCCTATAGCCGTTGCAGCTTTAATTCGTTGGATTTTAAGACCAGATGATTATCGAAATGGCGTGGCCGTGTTGCAATGTATGGCTGCGCTTAATGGAATTGATGAGGTGTATTATTTAAATAAATATGTTCATGTCACCGCCAAGCCTTCGAAGACTCCAGGGAAGAGGAGCTATTCAAAGGGGAAACTTGACACGGCGGGGATGCTTCAAGAACTTTTCCCAGAATTAAAAGCCGTTGAAAGATCTTCGGACCCCGTGGCGACCTACGTGGGTCACGTGTGTGAAACGATGGGGATTACAGAAAACTATCCTGCGTATGCAGAAGGTGTTATTGAATTGGCGCATGAAATAGGGCGGTCTGATGAGAGCGGTCTTCACGGATTCTTGAGGTTCTGGGATGGAAAAGGACATACGAAAAGCGTTGTCACCATCGCCTCGAAAGATGCTGTTCAGATCATGACTGTACACAAGGCAAAGGGGTTGGCCTTTAAGGTTGTCATTGCATTGATTACGGTGAAGAACTTCACAAAATTCAAAGGTGTCATTCCAGTCAAACTTGATGAAACATCTGGAATGCCGATAAAAGCAGCAATGCTAGAGAATTACGACATGTTGGATACAACAGTTGACAGTCAACGCGTTGCTGAAGTGAATCGGGTGAAATTGGACCTAACAAATGGAGTGTATGTTGCCTTCACAAGGCCCGTAGAAAGATTAGAAATCGTTTTAGAACTTGAGAAGGAAGATTTTAATCGAAATGAAGTAAAAACAGTGGGTGAATTAATCGTTAAATCGCTTGAGATACAGAACGGAACCCTTTCTAGCGGAGACCTAACACCAGTGCCAGGAATAGCTTTGGCCACTGAAGAATCCATAGATGGTTCGACAAACATCCCCTTGGAAAATTTATTTACAGGGGAATCCGCAAATCATCTTGTAACTGACAATCACATCGAAGATCATTCAACGTTTCATGATGGGCTTACGCCATCTGAATTGGGAACGGTTGTGCACAAAGTTTTGGAACAACTGAACAGCGAAGACGATTGGCCGGAAGTAAAAAAATCATTGAGTGCTGGAGTGGGAATAGGAGAGGCAGACCGATTGATCATCGAGAAACGCGTGGAAAACATCTTGAATCTAGATCGCGCCAAGGTGTTCTTTGCACCAGGACTTCATGTTGAATCTGAATGTGATTTTGTAGATATAGATGGTGGGATTTCTCGACCCGACAGAATCGTTAGAATAGATGGGGTTTGGCATATTGTAGATTATAAATCTACAGAATCCGGCAAAAACAAACACATAAAACAAGTAGAAGGGTATGTCGAGACACTTCAAGCAATAGAGGGTGATCGCGTAAAAGGTTGGCTCCTTTACACAGATCCGCTTCAACTGGTTTCAGTGAAATAAAGCGTATATTCACATCTTCAATATTGAATGTATGGCACCTTTTTTTCGACACACGATTTCTATATTAATTGCGATTGTACTTCAGGTTGCAATTGTTGATTCTCTTGCTTTGGCCCAAACCTCCAAACAGCCTCCTGCGAAAATTAAAATGCAAAAAGGGTTGCCAATCCCTTTGAATCCAGATGTTATTCAGGCCAGAGTGAAAGCTCAGGCATGTGCTCCCGCAACCGCCCTTCGTGATCTCGAGTGGAACAACGTCCGAGCACTTATTGAAAATGGTGGAACTTTATGGTATGACAGAGCGATTGACAAGGGCGCTCACTTCGTGCCGAAAGATGAGGGTGTTTCAGTCGTTTATGGAGGCGCACTTTGGCTCGGGGGTATTTCTCCTGACCAACAACTCAAGCTTGCGGCAGTGAAATACAGGAATTCAGGAAATGATTTTTGGCCTGGCCCCCTCACAAATACAGGTGAAGCAGAAGTGGATGAATCAACATGCCAACAATACGATCATTTTTCCATTAGCTACAGAGCTGACGCCATGCGACACAGACAGTACTTCGATGCGGTAGCTGACGAGTCGGTAGAAACAGCGTTCCCCGATGGATATACGATCCCTGCTTATTTTTATGAGTATCCAGCGAACGGCAATGTTGGGCTCGGTCAGGATTTCTACCTAAGCCCATTCCTGGATTATAATGGAAATGGATTGTATGACCCAGAAGCGGGTGACTATCCATGGTATGATTTTCTTCAGCAGATTGATTGCAGCGAGCGTAGGCGTGAGGATGTAGTTCCGCTTTACGGAGACCAAACCTACTATTGGATTTTCAACGACAAAGGCAATGTTCACTCAGAATCTCAAGGAGAACCTATCGGAATGGAAATTCGCGCTCAGGCATTCGTTTTCTCAACAAACGATGAGGTGAATAACATGACATTCTACAATTACGTTCTCATCAATCAAGGCACTCAAACACTTACGGAAACGTACTTTGCGCAATGGGTAGATTCTGATTTGGGCGGTCACGTAGACGATTATGTGGGATGCGATGTAAATCGTGGATTGGGATATTCATACAACGGAGATCAGTTCGATGAGGCGACTTCTTATTCTATCGGATACGGTTTGTACCCTCCTGCGATGGGCGTTGATTTTTTTGAGGGACCCTATCAAGATGCCGACGGAGTAGACAATCCTCTCACAGAAGTATTTACAGATGCAATTGACTCTTTGGGAATACCCTATGAAGGAATTGGGATTGGATATGGTGACGGGGTCATCGACAATGAACGGTATGGAATGCGTAAGTTCTTGTACTACAATTGGAATTATGGTGTGAATGGACAGCCCACGACTTCGATGCATTATTACAACTACATGCGTGGTTTTTGGAAGAATGGACAAAGAATGGCATATGGTGGGGATGGGATCAACCCTTCCACAGGTGCCAATCTTGAAATCCCAGCAGACTATATGTTTCCTGGAGATACAGATCCATATAGCTGGGGCACGATGGGTGTCAATGTTGAAGATTGGTCTGAGTACGAAACGGGCAACCCGTCAGGAGACAGGCTTTTTCTTCAATCAGCAGGACCGTTTACACTTGAGCCAGGTGATTACAACAACATCACAGTAGGGATGTTGTATGCTCGCTCGTCTGGTGGTGAGCCCTTTGAAAGTGTGAAACTTCTTCGCCTTGCAGATGACAAAGCGCAATCTCTTTTCGACAATTGTTTTGAAATCGTAAGTGGTCCGGATGCGCCAGACGTTGCCGTTCAAGAGCTTGAAAATGAGCTCATTCTTTATCTCACAAATGAGAATCCCATTTCAAACAATTTCCGCGAGGACTACGTAGCGATTGACCCATCTATCCCGAAAGAACTTGAAGACGGAACACCGCTTAATGAATTGGACAGGTCTTATGTTTTTGAGGGCTACCAAATTTATCAATTGTCTGACGGCGCAGTCTCTCCTTCTGATCTTGGAAACATTGAAAAAGCGCGTCTGGTTTTCCAATGCGATCTTGCAAACGAGATTGACAACGTGATCAATTATGCGTTCAACGAAGAAATGGATGCATCTGTTCCATCTCTGATGTCTCAAGGTGAAAACGAAGGTATTCAGCACAGTTTCAGAGTGACAAGAGATGCGTTTGCACAAGGCAGCAACACCCTGATCAACCACCGTACGTATTACTTCATGGCGCTCGCTTATGGATTTAACAATTACAGGGACTTTAATCCGGAGAGCGGAACAGGCCAAGACGTTCAGTACAAGGCTTCCCGAAAAGGCGCTGTAGGTTCTATTAGAATGTACTCAGGCACGCCGCACCTTCCTTCCCCTGAGTCTGGCGGAACGATTCAGAAT
>CAWVRV010000065.1:0-10795 GCA_963932755.1 uncultured Flavobacteriales bacterium
ATAAAAACTGTATATGGTTTTTTCATTCTTAATGAGGGTCGTTGTTCCACTGTGCAAATCCGATGACTCTGTCGTATCCTTCAAAATCGGCATAGTACACAAAAACTGTATATAGGTTGTCTGTCGCGAAGTGATTGCCTTCAATGTCATCCGTAATCCCATGCTCATTATCGGGAGCACTGGAATCTTTAACGAGATAAAGGTAGTCGTAGTATCCTTGTTTTAAAAGAATATTTGCTTCGTATGCGGATGCTTCTTTGTCCCACTTCAACTTCATGGCTGGATTGCATTTCCCGTTGCTTAATTCGCCGAAAATAAAGATGTCTCTGCCATGAAGTTCAAAGGGCATGGGGAGCGAAAAATGCGCCACAGAATAATCACTGCCTGTATGGATTTCATGCCTGTCATTTGAAATAACGAAGGCGCCATTGATGTCGGGCTGCGATGTATGGTAGGTGTAGGTTCTTCTTTGGCTTGGGTCTAGTAAATGGTGGAAAGAATGCGTTCCTTCAGTAATGCCCGCGATGCCTCTGGCTGTAAAATTCAGGCTTTTCAGATCTACAAACCGATAGGAATTCCCGCCTGGAAAAACATAGCCCACTTTTGAAAAGTCCAGTTCTTGTCCTTTGATAAAACGAGGAGGAATGTCGCTGATAGCATTGTCCCACCGGGCATTTTGGAGTACTGTTGTGAATAAATTGTTATAAGGGTCAAGAAAGCTGTAGGTGTCTTCTTTGACGGCAAATGAAATTTCTTGATGCGTTCTTCGGAGTGCGATGTCCACGGGTTCACGCACTTCAGCTTGGACGATGCTTAAATCTTCGTACACCACAAACCTCCTAGAGATTAATATTTCTTCGGGGTTGTTGGGTGAGAAAACTTCAAGGACATAGTTTCCGCTTCTGGTCCAGACAAAATCGTCTTTGGGTAAATCGATGGTGTAATGTGTGTAATTCACTTTCGTGCCGAAGCTGTCTTCCATTTCATCGATCACGACATCATGAAAGCCATCCAAATATTCACTTGGATGTAAATCACTGTACCACCAGTCATGTGTGCAGTGCCGAACACGCACGTTATAAGATGAGTATTCAGCCCTAAGATCATCAAAGCCAAATGTCAGCACCCCATCTTGGAGGGGGATGAAAGGTGGTGAAATAACCAAATCTTTGGGGTGCAGCGTGACAGAAGCCAATCCCAGTCCAGTGTCATTCATCCTAACTGCCTGAGAATTAATAACATTTGTGGTAAAAACAAACAGCAGCAATGTAAAAGTTCGAGTTCTCCAATATCTCATGGTACAAAGTTCGTAACTCGCAGTTGTGTTTTGACATATGTTTATTTTTAGATAGAGTATAGAGGTGCTATCTTTGCGCCCCGAATTGAATCAATTCTAAAGGAATGAGCCGTATACAACGGATAAGAAAAGGTGCCGATATTCGACTAGAAGGTCGGCCCGCAGATACAGTGTCAGAAGCACCTAGTGCTCATGTTTATGCTGTAAAACCCCCTGACTTTATAGGGGTTGTCACGAAACTGGCTGTTCGTGTAGGCGACAATGTGAAAGCGGGGTCAACCCTGTTTTACGACAAGAAATCGCCTTCAGTTAAATATTCGAGTCCGGTGGCCGGAACGATAAAGGACATCGTTCGTGGTGCAAAAAGACGCATTTTAGCAATCGAAATCGAAGCGGATAGCGAGAATTCATATTGCGATTTTGGTGTTTTGGACGTTTCAAAGTCCAATCGTGATCAGATATTGTCGCGTGTTCTCGAAAGTGGAATGTTTCCATTTTTTCGCCAACGACCCTTTGACGTAGTCGCAAATCCGGATGACTTGCCTCGTTCAATTCACGTAAGTGCATTTGATTCCTCACCTTTAGCAGCATCAACATTTGTTGCGCTAGATGGTCGATTGGCTGATTTTCAAATCGGAATCGATGCATTGGCAAAACTTGCCGGTGAAGGTGGAGTTCATTTGGGTCTCCGCAGTTCGGACACGACCCTTGCCGGAGTAAAAAACTGCCGTGTAACTTATTTTGAAGGTCCACATCCTGCGGGCAATGTAGGCGTTCAGATTCACCATACCGCACCCTTGAACAAAGGAGTCGTGGTTTGGACTATTTCACCTCAGGATGTTGCAAACCTTGGAACCTTGCTCAAATCGGGGAAGTATATTCCTTCAAGAGTCGTTGCATGTGGAGGTTCAGAGTGTAAGAACCCACAACATGTCTTAACCCTCTCAGGAGCTTCAATCTCTAGCATCGTTGATGTCCCTTCAAATGCGCACAACGGTGATGAAGTACGTGTCATATCTGGAAGCCCTCTTACAGGAGATCAGGTTTCGAAAGACGGATATCTTGGCGCGTACCATTCAGCAATTGCTTTGTTGCCTGAAGGTCATGACCCGAAGTTCTTATTAACGACCGGTTGGTTAAGTCTTGGTCTCGACCGTTTTTCATTGTCCAATTCATTTCTGAGTTGGCTGATGCCCAAGAGCAAGAAGTGGGCTCTTGATACAAATATGGGGGGAGAGGAGAGAGCGTTTGTTGTTTCTGGACAGTACGAGAAGGTATTTCCAATGGATATTCACCCTGTCCACCTCGTCAAATCTATTTTAGTAAATGACATCGATTCGATGGAGAAACTCGGTATTTACGAAGTTGCACCTGAAGATTTCGCTCTTTGTGAGTACGGTTGTACGTCAAAGATTCCAGTTCAGAAGATAGTACGCGAAGGATTAGATAACCTCAGAAACGAACTCGGTTAATTATGAAAGCTCTACATAAAATAATTAGTTCTGTAAAACCTCATTTTGAGGAAGGGGGTAAATTGGCCAAGTTTTGGGTTGTATTCGATTCATTAGAAACGTTCACATTCACACCTGGTCACGTTACAAAAAACGGCTCTCACATACGCGATGGCATTGATCTGAAGCGAACAATGTTCTTCGTCATTGTCGCATTGTTGCCCGCGCTTCTATTCGGTACTTGGAATATTGGAGACCAGTATTTTGCGAGTACGGGAGAGAGTGCAGATTTTTTGGCTAAGATGATGGTTGGTGCCTTTAAGGTGATTCCACTTATTGTCGTAAGTTATGGTGTGGGACTGGGAATAGAATTCTTTTTTGCGGCCAAGCGCGGTCATGGAATCAACGAGGGATTCCTTGTTTCTGGGATGTTAATCCCTCTTGTTATGCCTGTCGATGTGCCTCTTTGGATGGTCGCTGTCGCAGTGGCTTTCGCAGTGATCATAGGAAAGGAAGTCTTCGGAGGGACGGGAATGAATATTGTCAACATTGCTCTGACATCTCGTGCGTTTTTATTCTTTGCCTACCCAAAGCAAATGTCTGGTGAGATTTGGATTCACGACGTAGCAGCGAGCAAAGGCGGTGGGTTACTTGTTGATGGTACCACAGGCGCAACGGCACTGGGTTATCTCGCAAGTACTGTAGGTGAAGTCGTCGATACGCCAGCCGTGCAAGGGGTCATGAGTATGTTTGCGGATGGTGGAATGTTTTCGCTTCACAATTGTCTTCTTGGAACGATTCCTGGATCTATAGGTGAGACCTCTGTCATCGCTATACTTCTAGGCGCAGTTATTCTTATTGTAACTGGAATAGGGAGTCTTAGGATCATGGGGTCTTTTCTCGTGGGCGGTCTTCTCATGGGGCTTATCTTCAATTTACTGGGCTTAAATGGCTTTATGACCCTTGATCCGTTACACCAAATCGTGATCGGTGGCTTCATGTTTGGAATGGTCTTTATGGCGACGGATCCAGTGACTGCATCAACCACCAATACAGGGAAATTGATTTACGGATTCTTGGGTGGTTTTTTCTCAATTATGATTCGGGTGTTCAATCCCGCTTATCCTGAAGGAGTAATGATGGCCGTCCTCTTTATGAATGTCATGGCTCCGATGATAGATCACTACGTGCTTCAAGCTAATATTAACCGCCGTCAAAAGCGCCTTCAGAATATTTAATATGGCAATTAATAAAAACGCAACAGGTTATACGTTCCTATTCTCCATCGTGATGGTGTTAATCGTAGGAGCCGCACTTGCATACACTTCGCTGTCTCTTAAGCCTCTTCAGAAGAAGAATGAAGCAGACAAGCAAATGGTAGATATACTTGGCGCTGTCGGAATTACGACCACGAGGGAAAATGCAAAAACTGATTTCCCGACATTCGTGAAGCAAAGGTTGTCCTTAGATTTTAAGGGGAATGTGCTGAACAGTACATCTGGAAGTGTTGATTCGAACGATGCTTCTGACCCATTTAACTTAGATGTGAAGAAAGATTACAGAAGTAAAAAGCCAGCATCTGAACTTAGTTTCCCTCTTTATATATGTGAAAAGGAGGGTGAGAACATTTATGTGATTCCTGTTGCGGGATCAGGACTTTGGGGTCCTATTTGGGGTTTTGTAGCCCTTAAGAGTGACATGAATACCATTTACGGCGCAAAGTTTGATCACAAAACAGAAACGCCAGGATTGGGCGCGGAAATAAAAGACAAATTTTTCTCAGACAAGTTTCAAGGAAAACAACTTCGAGATTCGGCTCCGTATTTTACCATTGAAAAAGGAGGGAGAAATACTGATATTCACAGTGTCGATGGAATAACAGGTGGCACGATTACATCAGTAGGTGTAGGAGAAATGATGAATAGAACACTTTCTATTTACCAGCTCTATTTTAATTCAGTCATTAATTCACAAGCGTACAATAATGAGTACTGAAAATTCAGCAATCACTCCTAAGAGGGAGTCATTATTTAGCAAGAAGAACCGCAAGCTTCTCAAAGATCCGCTTGGAGATTCTAATCCGATAACAATACAGGTTCTGGGGATATGCTCAGCACTTGCAATTACTGTGCAGCTTCAACAAGCGGTGATTATGAGTTTGTCTGTCCTGTTTGTGATGATCGGAGGAAACGTCATCGTGTCCTTGTTGCGTAATCTTATCCCAGACCGCATTCGAATCATTGTTCAGCTTGTCATCATCGCTTCTCTTGTTATTATTGTGGACGAAGTCCTCAAAGCATACCAGCCTGATATCAGCGAGAAGCTGTCGGTTTTTGTGGGGCTTATTATTACAAACTGTATTATTATGGGGCGTCTTGAAGCATTTGCGCTCGCAAACAAGCCAGGCCCATCCGTGTTCGATGCGATTGGAAATGGAATGGGATATGCTTGGGTACTTCTAGCTGTTTCTGTCGTTCGTGAGATTTTCGGATCGGGTGCGATTTCACTTCCCGGTATGGGGCAGGTGAAGTTTCTGCCCGAAGAATGGTTTATTGCATCGGGCGGATTCTACGAGAACAACAACTTGATGATCTTGCCTCCCATGGCACTTGTCGTGGTTGGAATTATTATTTGGATTCAACGTTCACGCAACGAAGCTTTAATTGAAGACTAATGGAATATTTCAGCATTTTCGTAAAAGGTATTTTTGTAGAGAACATGATCTTTGCTTACTTCCTAGGCATGTGTTCTTACCTCGCTGTATCTAAAACCGTTAAGACCGCAAACGGTCTGGGTCTTGCAGTCATATTCGTCTTAGGAATCACGGTTCCGATTAACTATTTACTTGAGAACTACGTGCTGAAAGAAGGCGCTTTAACGTGGTTAGACCCTGACTTTGCGACGGTTGATCTCAGCTTCTTAAGCTTCATTATGTTCATTGCGGTCATTGCTTCTATGGTTCAGCTTGTGGAGATGATTGTTGAGAAATTTGCGCCAGCTCTTTATGGTGCCCTTGGAATTTTCCTCCCGTTAATCGCTGTAAACTGCTCAATTTTAGGGGGTGCACTCTTCATGCAAGAGCGTCAGTACCCTTCTATAGGAGAGGCGACGACTTTCGGATTGGGAAGTGGTGTAGGGTGGTGGCTTGCCATCGTTGCCATCGCTGCGATTCGAGAGAAAATTCGTTATTCGAATGTCCCGGCTCCTTTGCAAGGATTGGGCATCACATATATTATTACTGGTCTCATGGGGATAGCCTTTATGAGCTTTATGGGAATTGAAATCTGATAGGCTACCATGACAACTACTATTATACTCGCAACCGGATTTTTCCTTCTCCTCATCCTTATGTTGGTGAGTTTGCTCCTTTTTGCAAAGGCCAAACTTTCACCGAGCGGCTTAATTACAATCACGATCAACAATGAAAAAAAGATTGAGGTTGAAGGAGGGTCTACACTCCTAAACGTACTAAGCAACAACGGCGTGTTTCTCCCATCTGCATGTGGAGGTGGTGGCACCTGTTCTCAGTGTATTTGTCAAGTTCATGAAGGCGGAGGTTCTATCTTACCTACTGAAGAGCCGACATTTTCACGTAAAGAGATCGCGAACAACTTCCGACTTGGATGTCAAGTGAAAGTAAAAGAGGACATGCAGATCCAAATTTCCGAAGAAGTGTTCGGAGTCCAGAAATGGGAATGTGAGGTCGTCTCGAACTACAATGTGGCTTCCTTCATTAAGGAATTCGTGGTACGCCTTCCCGATGGTGAAAATCTTGAGTTCGAAGCTGGAGGTTACATTCAAATTGACGTCCCCGAAATTGTTGTCGACTTTAAAGATGTTGATGTTACGGCACATCCAGATCACCATGATGAGCCTATGAAGTTTAAGACTGAGTGGGATAAGTTTAACTTGTGGGATTTAAAGATGTCAAACAATGAGGACATTGTCAGAGCGTATTCTATGGCAAGTCACCCAGCAGAGGGGAATATCATCATGCTAAATATTCGTGTGGCGACTCCTCCGTGGGACAGAAATAGAAATGGCTGGATGCAAGTGAACCCAGGGGTGTGCTCTTCATATGTCTTTAATCTAAAGCAGGGAGATAAAATTCAAGTTTCGGGCCCCTATGGTGAGTTCTTCATCAAAGACACTGAGTCTGAAATGCTTTACATAGGTGGTGGTGCTGGAATGGCTCCAATGCGTTCGCATCTCTTTCATCTTTTTCATACTGTAAAAACAGGGAGAAAAGTGACGTTTTATTACGGAGGACGTTCTAAACGCGAGCTCTTCTATTTGGACGACTTTATGAAAATAGACAAGGAATTCCCGAATTTCACTTTTCACGTTGTTCTCTCAGAACCAGCTCCTGAAGATAAGTGGGTAGAGAAAAAAGACAGAGATTCTGCGGGGGATGGATTCCTTGGGTTCGTTCACAATGCCGTGATCGAACATCATCTCGAAGGCCACGATTCACCTGAGGACATTGAGCTTTATTTCTGTGGGCCACCTTTGATGAATCAAGCTGTTCTTAAAATGGCTGACGACTGGGGGATACCTGATGAGAATGTTGCGTTTGATGATTTCGGAGGATAACCATCAAGCTTTGAATATGTATATGAAATTAATTTCGGTAGCTACTTTTAAAGTAGCTGCCGTTTTTGTTGTCCTACATTTATATGGTTGTGATTCATCTCCTGTAGAGCGCATTCATTCAGGAGAAGCGCAAGGGACGACGTATATGATCAAGTACAATGGAGATGAAAGTGTCACTCAGCTTCAAGTCGATTCCGTGATCGAATCCATGGATGTAGAGATGAATACGTGGCGAAATGATGCGCGGATTACGGAGCTAAACAATTTCCAAAGTGAGGCTTCTGTTTTTTCATTTGATGACCACAACAATATTTGGTCTGTGATTTGGGATCTGTCTTCGGAAATCCACACCGATTCTGACGGTGCTTTTGACCCTACAGTCAAGCCGCTTGTCGATTTGTGGGGGTTTGGGCTAAAACATGTCGATAAAGTCGATTCTACGGATGTAGATAGCATCATGCGTTTTGTAGGGTTTAGACCAGAGAATATAGATTTGGAGGGGCCAGAGACGTCGAGTGCGCGCTCAGAAACACACATTGTCAAAGGAGATAGTCGGACTCAATTGGATTTTAATGCCATTGCTCAGGGCTATACTGTAGATATGCTGATCGATCTTCTTTTGGAGTCAGGTATTGAGAATGCTATGGTTGAGCTGGGAGGAGAAGTGAGATGTATCGGTTTAAATTTGAAAGGTTTGCCTTGGAGAATTGCAGTTGACAAGCCCGTAACAAACGATGGGACTGGTGGACGTCCACTTCAAGCAATTTTAGAAGTACAAAATGCGTCTGTTTGTACAAGCGGAAATTACAGAAAATTCAAAGAAATTCAGGGTGTTCGGGTGTCACATACGATAGATCCCAGAACGGGATATCCAGCCTACCATGCTTTGTTAAGTGTGACAATACAAGCAGGAAGTGCGGCTGTAGCAGATGCTTACGCTACAGCTTGTATGGTTCTGGGTCCGAAAGATGGGCGCGCTTTTATTGACAAAATGCGCAGAGAGAAGTCAGGTCCCCCTATTGAAGCGCTTTTTATTATTGATGCAGGAGTAAACGCAACATTAGACGTACCCTTTGAGTTTTGGGCTACAGAAGGCTGGGAGGAAGCCATCATCTGGCTTTAAGTATTCTTTTCTAACTCCTTTTCTGATTCGTTGAGACATTTGTCCTGAGGCCTGGCGCCACAGATTGTACAAGATCCGCTGTCGTCTTGAAACATAGGGTTGTTGCTTGCGCAAGTCCCCGCAAATTCACCATCCTTTTTGACAAGCAATTTGATCGCAATACCTGCAAAAGCCAACCCTAGCAATCCAACTGTCAATAGCAATACTTTTAATTCCATGGTGTAAATTTAAGTTTGAACCTGATGATTTAAGATAAAAAATGCAACCTTTTACATATAATCATCGTTTAGATAGCTGTATCTTTTATGTTCTTATAGAATCTTTGATGGAAAACACACCTCATTTTAAATTTATGCGCCACTACAAAGATTGGTTGTTGTTTGGATTAATGTCCTTAGCAATGTCATTTGGTGCTTTTTCTCAAGATGATGAATGTTGTACACCTTGCGCATGTCCTCCAGCAGCTGACAGACCCGAAGTGATAGTTACAGACAATGGTGGACTAGGAACTGGCACTGTGACTTGGGGATGTGACAGCATATATATATTAGAAGAACAGGTGTTTGTGAATTCAGGCGATACTTTAACCATTGAACCAGGAGCAATCGTTAAAGGTGCCTCAGGTTCAGGATTTCAAGAAACAAGTTTTTCATTTGGTAATATTACTGAGCAAACAATTACCTATGCAACTTATCCTGGATCCTTAATTATTTCAAGAGGCGCTGTTGTGTTAGCTGAAGGAACGATAGATTGCGCAATCACATTCACACACGAAGCAGATCCACTTGATGGGACTGTTGGCGTTGATGTTAAAGGTCAGTGGGGTGGGCTAATTATATGTGGATCAGGACAAACCAACACGATGTTCTATGACAATTCTACAGTTTTTCCCTCTCAGTCTTCAGGTCATGGAACCGGAACCGATTTGGCAGAAGGGATTGTTGACCTTACAGGCAATGATCGTCACGTGTATGGTGGCAATACTGCGCCTACGGAGTCAAGCGGAATTTTAAGATATGTATCCTTCAGGCATGGAAGTACGTCATTAGGCTATCATCAAAATATTGCTACAAATGAATTGAATAACGGAAATGAAACAAACCTCCTTCAGCTATGTGCTGTAGGAAGTGGGACACAAATTGATCATATAGAGCTTGTTAGTTCTGCAGATGATGGACTACAAGTCATGGGTGGTACAGTCGATTTAAAATATATTGCTTCCGCCTTTAATGCAGAGGATGGAGTAGAGTTTGATCAGGGTTGGGTGGGTCGTATGCAATATTTGTTTGTAATCAATGATAGTTCACAGGTTGTAGGCGATAGTTTAGGTATTTCTAATGCATTGGATATTGAAGGGGACGATTGGGAACAATCAAACGTAGATATATCCTTTATGCCCTTTACAAATCCAACAATTATCAATGGTACTTTCATAGGGCCCAAATCTCAATCTGGATTGCGCCTCCACAATGGAGGTGCTACAACAATGTCAAACACGATTCTTGCAGGCTTCGGTCAAGGAGTCGATTTTGAAGACCACGACCCTTGTGATGCCTGGGAAATGCTTTTATTTGACGTTTTAGAGTTAAAGAATAACAGTTTCTGGGATATCGGTGACAGTACGAGTATCATTGACATGATTCAATACGATGGTCATTTGAGTTATGGTCAAGCTGCTGTTTCAGATGAATTCACTTTAATGTCAAATGTGGCAGAGAATCCCATGTTTGATTATTCTGTGGCGATTGATCCAGTAACGGGCATGGTTTCGGATCCCGTGTTTTTAGAGCCATGGAACGGTCTTGTTCCTGCACTTGAGTTTATTTCCTCTGACACTTGGTTTGATCAAGCGATGTATTTTGGAGCGTTTGAGCCGGGTGGAGAAAATTGGCTCACTTGTTGGAGTTATTTGGATCAAGTAGGGCTGTTCACTGTGAGCGATTTTGCTGCGGTGTTTGTTCCAGGATGTACTTATTTAAGTGCGTGTAACTTTAATGTTGATGCTACGATAGATAATGGTTCCTGTGTGTTTGACCAGTGTTTTGGATGCATTGATGTGAATGCATGTAATTTCAATGCTGCAATGACTACAGATGATGGCTCGTGTACTTTTGCTGAGGCTGGATATGATTGCGATGGACTGTGTTTGTCAGATACTGATACAGATGGCGTTTGCGATGAGTTTGAAGTAATCGGGTGTCAAGATGCCACAGCTTGTAATTATAACATCTCAGCGACAGATTCCGGATTGTGTGATTTCAGTTGTTTAGGCTGTACCTATGAGGGTGCATGTAATTTCGATGCTGCAGTGACCACAGATAATGGCTCGTG
>CAWVRV010000066.1:0-10716 GCA_963932755.1 uncultured Flavobacteriales bacterium
TAACTTCTTCTACAATCCCGCCTATAGAAGCGAGATCGTCAAAAAAGGTGGGGTAGCTCTTTGCGACACATTCCGCATTTAAAATGTCCACTTCAGCGTGTCCTGCACACCCCAAGATTGCAGCGGCCATCACGATGCGATGATCTCCATGTGGATCGATTCTGCAGGCCTTGGTTTTCCCTGGGTGGACCACGAGATCGTCCTTGTCTCGTTCGATTGTAATTCCCGCCTTTGCAAATTCTGAGATGAGAACGGAAGCTCTGTCAGATTCCTTGCCTGCGAGTCTATGTGCACCACTTAACCTTGAGGGTTTGTTGCTGAAGCAAGCCAACGCCGCAAGAACAGGGAAGAGGTCTGGAGTGTTTGTGAGGTCGAGATGAAAGGCCCTGGGGCGTTTCTTCTTGATGCTTAATCCCTCATCTGTACCTAGAATATGATATCCTGCAAAGAGCAATGCGCCCTTAATGCTTGAATCGGCCTGGGTAAAGTCACCTCTTATTCCTTTGACTTCTAGCTCAGGTTGTGCGCAAAGCGCACCCAAAACCAAAAGTGTGGCGGCGGCGCTCCAGTCACCATCAATGTTGAAGTTTCCGCCACGCCCGGCTTGGCTTGAAGGGATGTGAAAAACATCTAATCCTTCAGAGATTTCATGCGTATAATCCAGATCAAAAGTTCGCAGGACCTCAAGCGTCATGTCAATGTAGGGGCGGGATGTAATCCCTTCGACCGTGACTTTAGAATCTTTCTCAGCATATGGCAATGCCAGCAGAAGACCAGTAAGGAACTGTGAGCTAACACTTCCATCAAGATGTATTTCTCCCCCGACGAGAGGTCCTTCTATTTCAACAGGCAAAGTACTCGCCTCAGCAATGGTTACACCTAGTTTTTGCAATCCATCAGTGACCATTTCGATGGGTCGAGACAACAATGTTCCCTTTCCCGTTAACAAGATGGACGTATTTGCCAGCGCCGCAATGGGAGCGAACATTCGGGCTGCAAGACCTGATTCACCAGCGTTGAGTTCTTTTGCACGAGGTCGCGGAATACCGCCCGGGGTGGGTGCTATTCGAATGGCCTCCTCTCCAAGTTCTATTTCTGCGCCAAGAACGGCCGCCATTTCTAGCGCGGATGTCGTGTCGTCACTTTCGCTTATTCCATGTATCATTGAAGGTGAATCAGCAAGAAGAGCGGCAGCGATGAATCGAGCGCTTAGGCTTTTTGAAGGAGGAGCAGAGACTTCTCCTGATAGAGTGCTAGGTGTAACGCGAAGGATCATTTAACTGAGGCTGGCTTGCGTCCGACATAAATACTTGCAATCCCTCCAGTCAGAGGCGTAGCGCTCAGGTCTTCAAAGCCTGCCGAGGCAAGACGGTCAAGGAAATCACGTCCTTCAGGAAATGCCATCACACTTTCTGGCAGGTAGGTGTATGCGGCGGGATCTTTGGAGACAAGTTTCCCAAGGGTCGGCATAATATGTTTGAAATAAAACCCAAATAACTGCTTAATAGGGAATCGTTTAGGCTTGCTGAATTCAAGTATAACTGTAAGTGAATTGGGGGCAAGTACGCGGTACATTTCTGAGAGTCCACGGTCCAGGTTTTCAAAATTACGGACGCCAAATGCGACTGTGTATGCCTCAAAAGACGCATCTTCAAATGGAAGATTTTCAGAGTCCCCTTGCAACAATGAAATTTTATTTGTAAGCCCTTTTGCCTTTAATTTATTGACGCCTACATCGAGCATTCCTTGAGAAATATCAATGCCTGTTATTTTCGCTTCGAGCCCCATTCGGATGGCTTCAATCGCGAAATCTCCTGTACCTGTTGCCATGTCAATGATGGTCTTTGGAGTGTTCTCTTCGCGCTTTAAAATTCGGATGCATCGCTTGCGCCAAAGCACATCGATTCCCATTGAAAAGAAGTGATTTAAAAAATCATAGCGATGTGCAATGCTGTCGAACATTCTTTCAACTTGCTTTTTCTTGTCTTCCTGTTCAGGAGACGTATACGGAGTGACTTTTGTTCCCATGAATTTTTTTATCAAATTAACCGATCACAGAATAATCTGCAGGGCAATCATTGTGTCAGACGTCATATTTCAGATAAAAGTGTATTTAAATCGACTGTAACGACTCCACTTTTCTCACAAACAAGACCGCCTGCGATGTTTGCAGTTTCAGCGATATGAATAGGAGAAGCCCCCGAAGCAAGCATCAGTGCGGCTGTCGCAATGACAGTGTCCCCAGCGCCACTTACATCAATGATGTTGCTTGGACGACAAGGTATATGCGTGTGGATTACACCTTCTGATGGTGTGTGAACCCACATGCCGGAGCTCCCAAGTGTCGTGATGGAAACAATCGGTTTTATTTTTTCGTGCAAGGATTCTATCGCTGATGGCAATCCTTCTGGAATGTTGACCTCGAGTTGGAGGCCTTCACGGAGTTCCTTGAGGTTTGGCTTGAACAAATCAACACCACGATAATTAAGAAATCCTTTAAATTTAGGATCTACGGCAACAGGGATGTCACGTTTGCGGGCTTCTCCAATGAGCCCCGAAATAAGTGTTTGCGTGAGAACGCCTTTGTCGTAATCCTCAAAAATAACAACATCTATGCTTTTGTTGTCTAGAATAGAAATGCAAGAAGACAGGAGGGATGCAGCAAGTTCTGCAGAGATTTCCTCATCTGTTTCCTCATCTACCCTGAGCATATGCGCTTCATCCCGGATAATCCGTGTCTTCACTGTTGTAGGTCGTCCCTTTGAAAGAATGCACGCTTCGACTCCCATTCCCCGCGCTTTGAAAAGCTCAAGCAATCGCATACCAGCGGGATCATCTCCTATCACAGTTGCAAGGTGAACGTTTGCTCCCAGTGCTTGCACATTGCGCGCAACGTTTGCCGCTCCACCTGCTCTTTCGTCTCGGCCCGTCATCAGGACCACAGGCACAGGTGCTTCAGGGCTGTTGCGTTCTACTTTTCCAAACAAGTATGCATCCATCATTACATCACCTACCACCAATGCGCTTAGGTTAGAAATGTTTTGTAATGCTTCTCGTTGGGTCATGTGTTGTTGGGTCAAATGTTTGACGACATCCATTGTCAGTTATGACAGCTTTCTTACGGCGGTATCAATCCTGCGAACAGCTTCCGCGAGAACTTCATCGGCAGCTGCATAGCTGATGCGAATACATTCTGGAGTGCCGAAAGCCGCTCCACTCACGGTAGCTACATGTGCTTCTTCAATGAGGTACATGGCCACATCTTCTGAGTTGTTGAGTGTCCTTCCATTGTAGCTCAGGCCAAAAAGATCGCTGATGTCCGGAAACAAATAAAACGCGCCCATGGGAAGGTTGAGTTTTATTCCTGGGACTTTGCTTAAATCGGCATGCATTGCATTTCTTCTTCTGAGAAAGGCTTCGAGCATAGAATTTGCAATTGAGGGATCTTGATCAACGGCTTCAGCTGCAGCTGCTTGAGTGATGCTACAAGGAGCAGACGTAAATTGTCCTTGGATCTTTGTGCACGCAGCAGCAATCCATTTGGGTGCGCCAATATATCCAAGTCGCCAGCCGGTCATTGCAAACCCTTTTGAAACACCATTGACAGTGATCACTCTCTCAATCATGCCAGGCTCAGCAGCCAAGCTCGCATGACGTGAGGTGAAATTGATGAGTTCGTAAATCTCGTCAGAGATCGTAAATACGTTGTCATGCTTGCGGAGCACGTCTGCGATCGCCGCGGTTTCTTCTTGGCTATATACGGACCCAGAAGGGTTGCAAGGTGAGCTGTAGATCACCAGTCTCGTTTTTTCGTTGATTGCAGCTTCTAGCGCTTCAGGGTTGATTTTGTAGTCTTCCTTAATGGTCGTCGGAATAATCACGGGAATTCCCCCTGCTACTTTTACGATTTCTTCATAGCTGACCCAGTAGGGTGCAGGAAGGATGACTTCATCCCCTGGATTGACTAAGCTTAATACAACGTTTGCAAGAGATTGTTTGGCACCTGTACTGACGACGATTTGGTCTGGCGCATAATCAAGTCCATTGTCCCTTTTGAATTTCTTTGAAATCGCTTCTCTTATTCTAGGCGTGCCAGGAACGGGGGTGTAGTGGGTCTCATTTGCATTGATCGCATCAATTCCAGCTTGTTTTAATACAGCGGGGGTATCGAAGTCGGGCTCTCCCAAAGAAAGTGAGATGACGTCAACTCCAGAAGCTTTGAGTTCACGAGCCATTCTAGCCATGGCAATCGTTGCAGACTCAGACAGGCGATTAAGAAGATCAGAAGTGCGGTTTTCCATTAGAAGCAAATAAAGCGATTTTTCAAGCCGTAAAGGTAGTTATTTCCTCGGAAGGAGTGCGAGTCCAAGCATAGTAATTGCGCCATTTACAGGAAGCAACGAAAAACCGAAACTAAAGCCCCAATATTTGGTTAAAAAGTACTCAAGTAAATAGCAGATAACAGGCGAAGCAATAGCGACAAAGGGAATCAATTTCTCTCTCGGTTTGCTTTTAAAAAGGATGCCGAAGAAAAACAATCCAAGAAGGGGCCCATAGGTGTAATTCGCAGCTGTAAAGAGCGCAGCAACGACGCTTGTGTCATTCACAGCTCTAAATGTCATGATTGCGATGAACAGAACTCCCGCCATTCCCAAATGAACGTTCTTTCTGATTTTCTCGGCTTTTTCTACCTCCATTGTTTGGGTGCCGATGAGGTCAACACAAGTTGAGGTAGTAAGTGCCGTTAACGCAGAGTCTGCAGAACTGAAAGCAGAAGCAAGAAGTCCGATGAGGAAAACGCCGCCTGCCATCGGTCCCAATGACCCACCCAGAGCGAGGGTAGGGAAAAGCCTGTCCGTCGCTTCGGGAATAGAAATCCCTTCCGTACCTGCATGCAGATATAAAAGCGCGCCAAGTGACAGAAATAAGATGTTTGCAGCAAAGAGAACCACCGCGAAACTGGCCATGTTTAATCTTGCGCTCTTGAGATCTTTGCAGGCGAGATTTTTCTGCATCATGTCCTGATCGAGTCCCGTCATTGCAATACACACGAAGGCGCCAGCAAGAAAGTGTTTTACAAAATGATTGCCTGCTTTCCAGTCATCAAAGACGAAGATCTTTGTCATCCCACTGGATTTCACGAGCTCGGGGATGGCTGTCAAAGATGCGCCATGGGCATTTGAAATCGCCAGTACAGTAAGGATGACGGCAGTGAGCATGCATGCCGTTTGGACTGTGTCTGTCCAAATCACAGTGGCCATTCCTCCCTGCCTTGTGTAGGTGTAAATAATGGCAAGGACCAAAGCGACAATTGCTGCAAAGGCCCAGCCAGGAACGCCCCCTGCGCTGCTTGAAAACAGCGGTTCAAGGATGGCGAGTTCCACGACGATTGCCACAAGAAAAAGTCTGAAAGATGCCCCGATGACTCTGCTTAGAATAAAGAATGAGGCGCCCGTTTTATAGGCACCATTGCCAAATCTTTGGTCCAAGTAAGTATAAATGCTTGTAAGCCCTAACCGGTAGTAAAGTGGCAGAAGCACAACGATAATAAAGAGATAGCCCACCATGTATCCAAGGACCATTTGAAGGTAGGTGAAGCTTTGTGTATTCACCCAGCCAGGGATGGAAATAAAGGTAACGCCACTCAGTGATGCGCCTACCATTCCGAAGGCCACAACATACCAAGGTGCCTTTCTTCCAGCCAAGAAAAAGTCAGAAGCATTTTTGTCACGGCCGGTGATGTGGCCGATGAAAAACAACACCCCCACGTAGAGGCATGAAATGAGAATAAATGTAGTTGCAGACATGGTCCCAAATTTACATGTTCGAACACCGGCGTTGGCGTTTTATCTTTACACCGTGCAACAACTCCCTTCACGGCTCATTGAAGCCGCCGTTGATCAGATTTCCACTCTGCCTGGCATAGGTCGTAGAACCGCATTGCGGCTGGCCCTGAGCTTGCTTAGGCGTGACAATGAAAGGGTGCGGTCATTGGCGGATGCCATCGTCGCAATGAGTGAAGGAGTGAAGCCTTGTGACGTTTGTCACAACTTAACGGAACAGGTTACGTGCTCGATTTGCACTACGCCGACCAGAAATAAGGACCTGATTTGTGTTGTTGAAGACATTAGAGATTTGCTTGCAATAGAAAATGTAGGCACCTTTCGCGGTGTGTATCATGTTTTGGGTGGAATCATAAGTCCGATGGATGGTGTAGGTCCATCTGATTTAAACATTGAGCCATTGATTCGGAGGCTTGCCGAAAAAAACACGGCTGCTGGCGTTGACATTTCAGAGGGTCCTGTTTCAGAAAGCGCCACAGAAATTATTTTTGCGTTGCCAGCAACAATGGAGGGGGATACGACTTCGTTCTATTTGTACAAAAAAATGGTGTCATTCGAACTCAAAATCACGACGCTCGCTCGTGGTGTAGCTGTGGGGGAGGCTTTGCAGCACGCTGACGAAGCGACCCTTGCGCGTTCCATGGATAACCGGACTTTATATGAGTGCTAGAAGATGAAGTTATCTGTCATTATAGTCAGTTATAACGTTGAGCATTTCCTTGCGCAATGCCTTATCTCTGTTGAGAGAGCGATTGCGAATTTTTCAGACCAAACTCCTTCGGCCACTTCTCAAATTGATGTTTTTGTGGTCGACAACATTTCGGTGGACGGAACATGTGAAATGGTGAAGGAGAGGTTTCCATGGGTGAGTTTGATTGAGAATTCCGAAAATGTCGGGTTTTCTAAAGCAAACAATCAAGCGATTCATATTTCAAATGCCGAATACGTTCTCCTTTTAAATCCCGACACCGTCATACAAGAAGATACATTTACAAAATGCATCTCTTTTGCCGATGAAAACCCCAAACTGGGGGGGATGGGCGTGCCTATGTTTGATGGTTCAGGAACCTATCTTCCCGAGAGCAAAAGGGGGATTCCTACCCCTTGGGCTTCTCTGTGCAGGATTTCAGGTCTGTTTCGTTTGGCACCGAAAAGCAAGAACCTGAACAACTATTATGCAGGACATTTAAGTGCCGATGAGAATCACAAAATTGACGTGCTAAGTGGTGCGTTTATGTGGATGCGTAAATCGACTCTGGATGAAGTAGGTGTCCTGGATGAAGACTTTTTCATGTACGGGGAAGATATCGATCTCAGCTGGAGAATTGTTAAAGGAGGGTGGGAGAATCATTATTTTACAGGCACCAGAATCATTCATTACAAGGGGGAGAGTACAAAAAAGGGGTCTCTCAATTATGTGTCGATTTTTTACAAAGCGATGTTGATTTTTGCGGCCAAACATTTTGAAGGTTCTCAAGCCAGATCATTTAATTTTTTAATTCGCCTCGCCATTTATTTCCGCGCATTGATTTCTGTTTTACGAAGAATAGTCACGCGAATGGCTTGGCCACTATTGGAAGGTGTCTTTCTTCAAATCGGGCTCTTCCTACTCCTCAGTTTTTACGCAAATTATTCGGGAATTCAATATGATCCATATGCCACAAATGTTGCGATGGTGATCTATTCATCGGTGTGGGTGTTTTTCCTTTGGGTTTGCGGAGGATATGACAAGCCATGGATTCCGAGAAGGGTGATGAAGGGCATCGCTGCCGGTTCAATCGTTCTGATCGCTTGTTATGGATTGCTTCCTGAGGATTATCGTTTCTCGCGTGCAATTTTGCTTTTGGGTGCGATTTGGTTTTCGGCAGTCGTCATTTTCGGACGCATCACTTTGGGAGGTTGGCGTTTGGGGGCGAAGCCCAAATCAAGACTTCTCGTAGCGGGGGAAGATGAGTCGCGTTCAATGAAGCAGCTTTTGGAGTCTATCGAACTGAGAGAAGGTATTTCAGAAGCGACACATGTGATCCGTCCAAATGAAATCAGTACGATTGTAGATGTCCTTAGAGTGCATTCCATTGGAGAGATTGTGTTTAGTGGAAGAGATGTCAGGTCTGAGGACATTATAACGGTGCTCGCTTCTCTTGTTGACAAGACTGTCGTGTGCAGAATTGCCTGGACTGATGACGGTTATGTGATGGGCTCAGGAGGACCAGGTCCGGACCCAGTGACCGAGTTAGACCGCGCAATATATGGTCCGTCAGCCCGCCGTTCAAAACGTATTTTCGACCTGTTTTCTTCATTCATTCTGCTGCTTGTTTTCCCTTTGCTTTTTGTTTTCAAGCGGTCTGACTGGATTGCGTATTCATTTAAGGTATTCCTTGGTAAATCGACATGGGTGGGACTAGATGGTGACCACAAACAGTCTCGTCCCTCCATTATTTATGCAGTTGAAAATGATGACGATAGAGTAAAAGAACGTCTGAACCTCGCTTATGCGAGAAAATACAATTGGTTTGAAGACCTTAAGCTTGTCCTGAACGCATTACTTTTACAATCTGTAAACTGATTACATGGCAATTATAGATATCCTCCTCCCTAAAATGGGAGAAAGTGTGGCTGAAGCTACTATTATTAATCTTTTGGTCGAAGCAGGCTCGAGCGTTGAGGCAGACGAAGCGGTCGTAGAAATTGCGACAGATAAGGTTGACAGCGAGATTCCAGCTCCTGAAGATGGCGTATTGTTGGAATGGCTCGTCTCAAAAGACGATGTCGTTCAAGTAGGTGACCCCATTGCGCGTTTCGAAATCGGAGGCGAGGCCGTTGTTGCGCCAGTTACTCCAGTTGCTGAAACCATTGCCGCTGTAGATTCTGTGCCAGCAGAAGTTGCTACATCATCAGCAGTGGAAGCCTCTTTGTCAGTGCACAACGAGTTGCCTCCTGTTTCAATTCCAGAAAGAACGGGTGCATCAGGCAGATTTTACTCTCCTTTAGTCAGGAGTATTGCGATTGCGGAAGAGGTAGGTATGGAAGAGTTAGAGCAGATCTCAGGTTCAGGTTCTGAAGGTCGGGTAACAAAGAAAGACATGTTGGCATATCTATTGAGCCGAGTGAGTCGCAGTTCGGTATCCAATATTCCTGTCAAAGAAAAGTCATCTAAGCCGTCACAAGTAATTTCAGAATCCTCTATGGATGCACACCCTTCTTTTAAATCCATTTCTGGTGGATACGAAGTTGTGGAGATGGATCGGATGCGCAAGCTGATTGCCAAACACATGGTTGACTCGGTGCATACATCACCTCACGTGACTTCTTTTGTGGAAGCAGATGTGACGAGTTTGGTCTTGTGGAGAAACAAGAACAAGAACAAGTTTCTTGAAAAATTCGGTGAGAAACTTACGTTCACCCCTTTGCTCGCTGAAGCGATTGTCAAAGCGATTGGAGATTTCCCCGGTGTGAATGCGAGTGTGGACGGTGACAATGTGGTGATGCATAAAGGGATACACCTAGGGATGGCAGCGGCACTTCCAAGTGGAAATTTAATTGTCCCCGTGATTAAGAATGCGGATTCATTCAACTTGCAGGGATTGACAAGAGCGGTAAATGATTTGGCCAATCGCGCGCGTGCTGGACAACTTGGTCCAGATGACATTGCGGGCGGCACCTACACAATGACGAACGTAGGAACGTTTGGCAATGTCATGGGGACTCCGATTATCAATCAGCCTCAAGTGGGGATTCTCGCATTGGGAGCGATTCGTAAAAAGCCAGCTGTAATAGAAACACCGGAAGGAGATATGATTGCTATTAGACACATGATGTTCCTTTCTCACAGCTATGATCACAGAGTTGTGGACGGTCAATTGGGAGGTCGTTTTGTCCGTCGAGTCGCCGATTATCTAGAGAATTTCGCATCAGATCGACCGATTGAAGGATAGTGCATATTGAATTTATGATGCGTACACAAAGTCCTCTTATTTAAATTAATTAAGTACTTAACTTGTGAGTATGTTGAAACAGCCAATCTTATTTGCAATTATTTGTTTTTTGTCGATTTTATCGTCACAAAACATTCTGAGTCAGACCCATTCGAAATCTCCGCGTCATTCTCTGTCTCAGTCCGACAGATTGGTGTTTGATCAGGCGTCTATGCTATCTGAAGAAGGAATCTATCACGAAGCGGCGAGGGTGTGGAAGGGGCTCGTGGATGATTATCCAGATTGCGGAAATTACAGGTATCACTATGCTGTTTGTCTGTTAAATTCTGGAGCGCCATCAGCGTCAGTGAACAAGGAATTAACAAATTCCATTTCTGTGTCAGGTTCTTTAATTTCAGGTTCAGGGAAATTTAATGAAGATATATGTGCAGCTCCTGTAGACGTTCTGGTGTATGCTTCTCATGTGAAATTGTTGCTTTTGGAGTTTGAGGAGGCGCTGAGTTTGTTGACTCGATTCAATGTCGAAGCAAAAAAATGGAACCCCCTCCGACAGACAGCGGAGATTCTTCTAACGAATATTGAAACTGCCCAAAACCTGATTGAGAGTCCCATAGATGTCCAAGTGAGGAATATGGGGCCGCTTATTAATACGGAGTTTGACGATACGCACCCAGTGATTAGGGCAGATGAAAGGCAACTGTTTTTCTCTTCTCAAAGGGCCAGATCAAATGGGTCAAATCACGGTTCTTTCGACCCGAATACGAAAGATCATTATGCAGACATATACGTGTCTGAACGAGACTCCGCTTGGGGAGAAGCTGATTGGGTAAACATTGGTCTTCAAAAGCACAAGTTTGCGTTGGCCATTTCTCCTTTCGGAGAAAATCTTGCGATTGCACATGTAGATGGTTGGGAAGAAGAGGTTTTTCAATCACACA
>CAWVRV010000067.1:0-10594 GCA_963932755.1 uncultured Flavobacteriales bacterium
TCTTAAAGGATTGTAACAGACGTGAACCCTTAAACCCTGTTCTTAACTGGGTGCAAATATTGTCGTAACGTTCAAATTGTTTTAAGGTTGAATGATCAAGTGAAGATGATTCAGCCCCAGCAAGGTGTGTATATACAGTCGCGATTTCAATGTTATCTGTAACGCGTAGGATCTCAACAACGTCATTTAACTCTTCGTCCTTAAACCCCAGTCGGTGCATCCCTGAGTCAAAGTTTAAATGTATCCGCTGTGGCGTCTTTTCGGACAACTCTCTCCAGCTGATGTAGCTTCTAAGTTGTGCCAAAGAAACAATTGTGGGCTCGAGATGGTACTTCTTAAGCGCTTCAAATGTCATTGAATCGGGGTTCATTACGAAAATCGGAGCGCTGACCCCTTCCTCTCTCAACCTCACTCCCTCATCTACGTAGGCGACCGCCAAATAATCAACCCCTTCGCGCTCCAAGAGTTTTGACAAAGCGGGTGCATTCGTTCCATAACCGAAACCCTTGACGACTGCGATGACACCATCAGATCCTACTGTCGACCTGATCCGTTTCAAATTATGCGAAACCTTTTTCAGATCAAGCGTTAAAGATGTTACGTGACGTGCATCCTCGGTTTTAACCATCCGTCTCGGAATCGGTTTTCTTTTTTGGCGCCCTGAAAGCGACAAATGCATGTCTTGCCAAAGGCACGTATCTGTCCTTTTCCCCAAGTTCGACAGTGTCAAACCCTCCTGCAATTCGGTGAGAAAAATGAGCGTCTCGGCCTGTTTCTACACACACAGAATGGAGCTTGGTCACTTCTTCAGCCAAAGCCAAAAGCGTAGGCATAGCGCCAAAGGGTTTTCCTGTAAAATCCAAATCCAAACCCGCCACAATTACTCTTAATCCCCTATTCGCCAGCTCGTTACACACATCAGGAAGGTCTAAATCGAAGAATTGCGCCTCGTCAATCGCGATTACGAGTGCGCTTCGGCCATCAACATCAAGAGATTCAAGGATGTCCTTGCTCTTCGAAACCACCTTAGAAGGCATTGCGTTTTTATCGTGAGAAACAATCTCGTTGACCGCGTATCGGGTGTCGGTTGCCGGCTTAATAAGCAACGTGGGTTGATGTGCAATGACAGCTCTTCTAACTCGGCGCAGCAGTTCTTCCGTTTTTCCGGAAAACATCGGACCGCAAATCACCTCCAACCTTCCTTCTCCCAACTGAAGGGTGTTCATATTGTGTATAGAATCTAAATTGTGCATTTGCGGTGACAAGGTACGATTTGCATGTAATTTGGCATTATGAAAAGCATCCAAATATTAACGACTTTCCTACTATTTATTTCTCTCACCTTGTTTTCATGTATAAGGACCCCCGGAGAAGGTGGCAGAGCGAGTATTACGGGTTCAGTTGAACTTATAAGAAGAGTACAACTAAACAATCCCTCATCCAATGTCGACACGATTGCGGCTTCAAATGTGGAGGTATTTATTATTTATGGGGATCACTTAGGTCCTGACGATAAGGTAGACACGAATCCTGATGGCGACTTTACATTCGAATGGCTGCGCACAGGTGACTATACCCTATATGTATACTCAGAGGACACGTCCGTCACCTCAACACCATTGCCTAGAGTCGCTGTTTCCTATGAAATTGAGATCCAGGACAAAGACGACGTTGTAACTCTAGACCCATTTGTTATCTATGACGATTACTAAGACGGCGACCATTCGAACACACTTGATCGCGATCTTGATCCTTGTTACTGTGGACAATCTAAATGCACAGTGGACAGATTATGGTCTTTGGTCTGGCGCAGGGATCTCTCAAGATGTTTTTGAAAACTTCAGCTACGAAGTAGAAACGCAGGCACGTTGGGACTACGACTTTTCTCGCCTGGGCTCAGCTTTTACAGATGTTGGAATCTCTCAAGACCTTTCCCCATTTGCCCCAGACTTCAAGGTTTCCGCTTCTCTTCGCCTAGGGATGTCTCGCGCAGACAACTTCATGTGGGAACCCATTCGACGACTTTCGGGTTCCGCACGATGGAAAACCGACGTCTCCGAAAACGTGTCCGTTTCTTGTCGATTGCGATATCAATCGTCTTTTAAAGACGAGGGTTTCGCAAATGCTGTCAGGCTTCGCGGCGCATTACACTGTCAAGTTTCAAAAAAACTGAAGGCGACAGTTTCCACAGAGGTCTTCACGCGTCAAAAAGATTTGGGTTGGTATTATAGCGATTTTCGTGCGCGAGTTGTCCTCAGCGCGAAGACTTCTAAGCGACGCTGGGCCTCATTTGGCTATCAAGTTGAACAACAAAAAAACACGGCTGACCCATGGACCGAGCACAGGCTTATTTGCACTTATGACATCGAATTAAAAAGGTGGAAAGGAAAAAAGTAAACTTTGTTCACTTAAAACGCTTGGTTATTCACATTGTTAACTATCTTTGCATCCCTAAATTTTGGGGAAATTACAACACGCAACACATTCTCTGTGGATACCTTAAGTTACAAAACCATCTCCGCAAATAAGGAGAACGCCGACAAGAAATGGCTATTAGTTGACGCTGATGGGCAGACTTTGGGGCGCATTGCCTCAGAAGTAGCAAAACTACTTCGTGGCAAGCACAAGCCAAACTTTACACCTCACGCTGACTGCGGGGATTATGTCGTAGTCATCAATGCAGAGAAGATTACTCTGTCGGGCAAGAAGTGGGATCAGAAAACATACATTCGCTACACAGGGTATCCTGGTGGTCAACGCAGCCGTACCGCAGCTGAAGTGATGGCTCGCAAGCCGTTCTCAATGATGGAAGAAGCTGTTAGAGGTATGCTACCTAAGAATACCTTAGGGCGAGCGCTATTCCGCAACATGCACGTATATGTTGGTGCAACTCACAAGCACGAGGCTCAACAGCCAAGGGCTATTACTTTCAACGACTAAGCTTAAGCATGGACGTAATTAACACATCAGGCCGTCGAAAAGACGCAGTAGCTCGACTCTACCTTTCAGAAGGCAAGGGGAAATTCACGATCAATAAGCGTGATTATACAGAGTACTTCCCTACAGGGACACTTCAATATAAAATTAACCAGCCGTTTGAGATTACTGAAACAGCAGGTAAATACGACGTTAAAGTAAATGTATTTGGCGGTGGTATCACTGGACAAGCTGAAGCAGTACGTTTGGCGATATCAAAAGCACTTATAGAGATTGATCCTGATTACAAGCCAGCCCTTAAAGCTGAAGGTTTGACAACGCGCGATCCCCGTATGGTGGAGCGTAAGAAGTTTGGCCGGAAAAAAGCGCGTAAGAAAGAACAGTTCTCAAAACGTTAATGGCAGCCGCCTGACTCGTCTTCAATTATTCATAAACCGTTTAGCATCCAAACTCTTTCGACTCATTCTCAAAGCGAGAATGGCTACCTAAGAGTTGTTTAAACTAGGAAAGTAAACCACTATCATGACTACCCGTACAAATTTTGAGCAACTGCTCGAAGCCGGATCTCATTTCGGCCACCTTAAGAGCAAGTGGAATCCACACATGGCTCCGTTTATCTTCACAGAGAAGAAAGGAATTCACATTATTGATCTGCACAAGACCGTCGTTAAGGTAGACGAAGCTGCAGCAGCAATGAAACAAATTGCAAAAAGCGGAAAGAAGATTCTTTTCGTTTCAACAAAAAAGCAAGGTCAGGATATTGTCTCTACTCACGCAACCTCTATAGGGATGCCTTATGTGACAGAGCGTTGGTCTGGGGGTATGCTTACAAACTTCGGTACCATTCGTAAGGCGATTCGTAAGATGACCCAAATCGACAAGATGGGAGAGGACGGTACGTTAGCGATTCTATCTAAGCGTGAGCGTCTCCAGGTGAGCAGACAGCGTGATAAATTAGATAAAATTTTAGGTTCTATTGTAGATATGACACGTCTTCCTGCTGCGATTTTCATCGTTGATATTCGGAAAGAACACATCGCACTTGCAGAGGCTAGAAAGCTAAAGATTCCAGTATTCGCAATCGTGGATACAAACAGTGATCCCCGCAATGTGGACTTTGTGATTCCTGCGAATGATGACGCAACGAAATCGATTGATCTAATTACTCGCACGCTTGCAGAGGCAGTTGCTGAAGGTTTAAACGAACGTAAAGCTGACAAAGCTGAAGCAGACGCTATGGCTCAACAGCGCGAAGAAGCAAAAGCTGCAGAGGCGAAAGCTGAAGCAGAAAAAGCAGCAGCAGCAACAGCCGCAGCAATTGAAGCTGGAGCGGAAGCAGCAGCAGCAGAGCCTAAGGCAGACGCAGGAGCTGAAGCGGGTGAAGTCAAGCCTAAGAGAGCGAGAAAGAAAGTTACCAAGGTTGAAAAACCCGCTGAAGTAAAAAAGGACTAACCAGTCTATCACACTATTTACAGATAATATTATGAGTATTACCGCTGCTGAAGTAAAAAAGCTCCGTACACAAACGGGCGCCGGCATGATGGATTGCAAAAAAGCACTCCAAGAAGCCGAAGGAGATATGGACAAAGCTGTTGAGGTTCTTCGTTTGAAGGGTCAAAAAGTCGCTGCAAAGCGTGGCGATCGTGAGGCAAGTGAAGGAGTTATTCTTTCAGGCGTAAACACGGATGGCAACACAGGAGTCGTATTGTCCTTAAACTGTGAGACGGATTTTGTAGCTCAAAATGCAGATTTTATTTCCGTTGCTCAAACAGTATTGAATCTTGCAATCTCAGAAGGTTGCGAATCTAAGGAGGCTGTTTTAGCCAAGACATACCCTGGATCAGATTTAACTGTCGCAGACAAGATTATTGAGGAAACAGGAAAGATAGGAGAACGCATAGAGATCGGAGCATTCGACATTGCAAAAGGAGAATCAGTGATCTCATACATTCATCCAGGCAACCGCCTTGCGACTGTTGTAGGCTTCAGCGGTACAGTTGATGCTACTGTGGGAAGAGATGTTGCAATGCAAGCTGCTGCGATGGCACCCGTTGCAGTGAATCAATCACTCATTCCAGATGACCTTATTGCGAAAGAGAAAGAAATTGGTAAAGAGCTTGCAATTCAAGAAGGCAAGCCTGCTGAACTTGCAGAGAAAATTTCCATGGGACGCTTAAACAAATGGTTCAAGGAGGTCACTCTCGTAAATCAACCATTTATTAAGGACAACAAGCTAACTGTTGAACAATATGTTGAAGCATCTTGTCCAGGCGTAAAAGTGGAGAGCTTCAGCCGAATTGCCCTGGGATAATCTAGGCAAGCGACCGAACAAACAACAAAACTTAAAGAAGGACGCACTCGCGTCCTTCTTTTGTTTGTGGTAAACTTTCTTTGTCGGATATTGTGCTCACAATGAAGTACAAAAGAATCCTTCTGAAGCTTAGCGGAGAATCCCTCATGGGAGAAAAGCAGTTTGGCATTGACAATGTTCGATTAACGGAATACGCAAAGGAAATTAAAACCCTCGTGGACACAGAGGTTCAGGTAGCCATAGTGATCGGAGGGGGAAATATTTTCAGAGGTGTTGAAGCTGAAGAAGGCGGCATGGAACGTACCCAAGGAGATTACATGGGAATGCTTGCAACCGTAATTAATTCAATGGCTTTACAAAGTTCATTGGAGAAAGAGGGGATTGACACAAGGCTTCAGTCAGCCATTGAATTAAAACAAATAGCAGAACCGTTTATTAGAAGACGCGCCATACGTCATTTGGAAAAAGGAAGGGTCGTCATTTTTGGTGGAGGAACAGGCAGTCCGTTTTTCACGACCGATTCTGCAGCTGCACTTAGAGCGGTCGAAATAGACGCAGATGTTATTTTAAAAGGAACACGTGTGGACGGAATTTATACAGAAGATCCTGAAAAAAACCCGAACGCCACGAAGTATGATGAGATCAGCTTTCAAGAAGTTTTTGAAAGAGGCATTAAAGTGATGGACATGACAGCCTTTACTTTGTGTAACGAAAATGGTGTTCCAATTGTCGTTTTTGATATGAATAAATCTGGGAATCTACTTCGTGTAGCAAAAGGTGAGGCGATAGGAACGGTAGTTACTTCATAAGAGTCACAAATAGATAAGGATATGCAGGAAGCAATAGACATGGCCTTAGAGGAGGCAAAGGAACAAATGGACAAGGCGACAGATCGCCTTAAAATGGAACTTAAAAAAGTGAGGGCTGGAAGAGCTCACCCTTCTATGCTTGAAAGCGTCAAGATTGATTACTACGGAACGATGACGCCTATCAGTCAAGTTGCAAATGTGAACAATACAGACGCCAGAACCCTTGTGGTACAGCCTTGGGAGAAACCTATGCTCGAGCCCATTTCAACGGGAATTATCAATGCCAATTTGGGCTTAAACCCAGTAAATAACGGAGAGGTTTTAATTATCAATGTCCCCCCCCTTACCGAGGAGAGAAGGATCGAGCTTTCCAAACGCGCAAGAAGTGAGGGCGAATCGGCAAGAGTATCCATTCGCAATGCGAGAAAAGATGCAAACGATATTCTTAAATCGGCAAAAGAAGAGGGTTTGAGCGAAGACATGCTCAAGACAGGCGAGGCGAAAGTTCAAGAGATGACGAACTCTTATACCACAAATGTCGAAGAGATCTTATCTAACAAAGAGGCTGATATTATGAAAGTATAGCCGAAGCGTAATCTAAAACTCTCTCGCCCGGGCACGCGCCTCAGTGTCAGAACCGACAAGAGCTTCGAGGTCTGGTTTTGATTGGAATCCTACTTTTGAAAGGGCAAACTCTACGATGTCAGGGAGTTGGTGAAACGCAACTTCATCATTTAAAAATCGAGCAACAGCAACTTCATTTGCTGCGTTTAGTACAGACGGAGCGTTTCCTCCTTTTGCGAGAACGTCAAACGCAAGCCCCAGGTTTCGGAACGATTTGAAATCGGGTTGTTCAAACGTTAACGCGGGATAGTCTAAAAAGTTAAATCTCGGAAACGTATTCGAAAGACGACGTGGATAGGTCAATGCGTATTGAATGGGGAGCTTCATGTCTGGGAGACCCATTTGCGCTTTCATCGACCCATCTTCGAATTGAGCAATGCTGTGGATAATAGATTGTGGATGAACAATGATCTCAATTTGATCTGCATTTAATTCAAAAAGCCATTTGGCCTCAATAACCTCTAGTCCTTTATTCATCATAGATGCGGAGTCGATGGTGATTTTTGCCCCCATGTCCCAATTTGGATGCTTAAGAGCTTGAGCCTTTGTCACTTGCGATAATTGATCAGTGTTGTATCCTCGAAAAGGCCCCCCAGAAGCAGTCAGAATGATTTTCTCAAGGGGATTGTGAAATTCACCAGCAAGACATTGATAAATCGCACTGTGTTCCGAGTCAACTGGGTGGATATAAACGCCCGCCTTTTTTGCCTCAGCAGTTACAAGCTCTCCCGCAACGACCATCGTCTCTTTGTTTGCAAGAGCGATGTGTTTTCCTGCTCTAATCGCACTTAGAGTAGGCTTCAGTCCGGCGGCCCCGACAAGTGCCGTGAGGACCATATCGATGCCCTCCATTTCTACGACCTGCTCTAGAGCGTCCGCACCAGAATAGACTTTAATGCCCTCGTCAAAGAGCACGTCGAAAACGCGATCTCGGAGAGAATGATCTGCGATCACAACTGCGTTTGGCCTAAATTCTAACGCCTGCTTGATCAGAAGGTCTGCATTCTTTCCAGCAGAAAGAACCTCTACATGAAGAAAATCGGACTGCTCTCGAATGACATCTAAGGCCTGAGTTCCAATTGACCCAGTTGACCCAAGAATGGCTATTCCACGCGTTGGTGAATCGGACACTTTACCTGATGGCTTCATAAGAATCCGCACTCAAGTTTGGCCTCCTCACTCATCATATCCTGTGTCCATGGTGGATCAAATACGATTTCAACTTTTGCGCTTTCAATTCCATCCATTGCCGCAACCTTGTCCTCAACATCTCTGGGCAAGCTTTCAGCTACAGGACAGTTTGGGGAGGTTAACGTCATTTCGATATCTACAGCACCCTCATCTGAGATTTTCACCTCGTATATCAGGCCCAATTCGTAAATATCAACGGGAATCTCGGGGTCGAAAATCGTTTTTAGCGTTGCGATAATCATATCTGTTGTAGGTAGCGGCATAGTTCTTAAACGTTTAAAATTGTTCAGGGCGCATTTGAGGGAAAAGGAGGACCTCTTGTATCGAGGTTTGATCTGTGAGCATCATCACAAGTCTGTCAATACCGATGCCCACACCACTCGTAGGGGGCATGCCATACTCTAAGGCACGAAGGAAATCTTGGTCGATGAACATCGCTTCATCATCCCCTCTTTTTGCCAGCTCCATTTGAGCTTCGAAACGTTCACGCTGATCAATGGGGTCATTCAGCTCCGAATACGCGTTTGCGACCTCAGTGCCATTGATCATAAGCTCAAAACGCTCAGTGTAGTTCGGATTGTCTCTGTGAACCTTTGTAAGAGGAGACATGTCAACAGGATAATCAGTGATAAACGTAGGCTGGATATACAGGTGCTCACACTTTTCACCGAACATTTCGTCAATGAGTTTCCCTTTGCCCATTGAAGAATCAGTTTCAATATTGAGGGTTTTACACGCTTCTCTCAAGCCGTCCTCATCGAGGTCGTCAATGTCAACATTTGTGTGCTCTAGAATGGCATCTCTCATCGTCACTCTGGCGTATGGAGGCGTAAAATCAATCTCTTTTCCTGCGAGTGTAACCACAGTTTTACCGTGAACAGATTGCGCGACATTTCCGAGCAGATCTTCCATTGCCTTCATCATCCAGTTGTAATCCTTGTATGCAACGTAAAGCTCAAGGACGGTAAACTCGGGATTGTGAGTTCGGTCCATGCCTTCGTTTCGGAAGTTCCTGCTGAATTCATAAACGCCTTCAAAACCACCCACAATGAGTCGTTTCAAATAAAGTTCATTTGCAATCCGCAAATAAAGAGGCATATCCAACGCGTTGTGATGTGTTTCGAATGGTCTTGCAGCGGCTCCCCCTGGAATCGCCTGAAGAACAGGGGTGTCGACTTCTAACCACCCTTCTTTGTCAAACGTCTCACGTATCGTTCGGATGATGTTACTTCTTGCCACAAACGTTTCCTTGACTTTTTCATTGACGCAGAGATCTACATACCTCATGCGGTACCTAAGCTCAGGGTCAGAGAAAGCATCGTGTACATTCCCGTCTTCATCTGTTTTCACTGCCGGAAGGGGTCTGATGGCCTTTGAAAGCACCTTGAATCCTGACACTTTAACAGAAGGTTCGCCAACTTTGGTTACAAATGTCTCACCCTCAATTCCAATAAAATCTCCTCTATCCAGGAGCTTTTTGAATACAGCATTGTACATCGTTTTATCCTCTCCCTCACAGATCTCATCTCTATTTAGATACAGCTGAATCATTCCCTCCGCGTCTTGAAGTTCAGCAAAAGAGGCTTTGCCCATAATTCTACGGCTCATCATGCGGCCTGCCATGCTGACTTTGACACCCGGTTTGAAGTCCTCCTTGAGGGATTTGCTTCTGTGCGTTACGACAAATTCTTCCGCAGGATATGGATTTATCCCTAAATCCTTTAATTGTTGTAAAGACGCCAATCGAATTTGTTCTTGCTCACTCCTTATCATGCGTCAAATATACGATTTGATACTTGGCAATATTCTGACAATTGTTTTTAGTTTGTCATTAGCTTTGCCCCGGATATTAATACGAATTATAACAACTTTTTATGAGCTTAAAAACAAAGGTTTTAATCGCGTTCTTAATTTCTCCCCTGCTTTTTACAGCCCAAATTGAGCCAATTCCTTCAATCCAAATTAAGGAGGTCGTCGTGATTGCGACACCGGGAGAGATCGAACCCAAGGACTCTCCGAGATCAATCTCTGTCATTTCTTCTGAAGAAATAATCCAAAGTGCTGCGGTATCTATTGGAGAGACCCTCGAATTGGTGACAGGCGTAGACGTGCGTCAAAGGGGCGCACTAGGTGTTCAGTCGGACCTCACAATACGCGGGGGCTCATTTGAGCAAGTCGCATTGCTTGTCAATGGAGTTCGTTGGAGCGCCCCCCATACAGGACACCATCTCATGGACATCACCTTTGACCCGGAAGACATTCACCGCATCGAGGTTGTCAGAGGCGGTGCTTCGCCCTTTGTAGGAAAAGGCGCATTTTCGGGAGCGGTTCAGTTATTTACAGGTCCAGCATCGACAAACAAAACACTTCTCTCTATCGGTGCGGGCTCGTTTGGCTTGTTTAGGGCAAAAACCACGGTGGATTTCGGATCGACAAATGTGCGCCACAGAGTCGCATTGAGTAGGACCTCGACATCAGGGTACGGAGAAAACACTGACGCGGAGATGATATTGGGGTCATACGCGACAACAGTATCTTCTGATCTGGGATTGTTTAAGTTCCAAATAGGTGTGGCTGACAAAGCATTTGGCGCCCAAAACTTTTATACGGCGTCTTACCCGACTCAATATGAAGAAACCAGGACGCTTCAATCACAATTGTCTTGGGAAAAGACTTTCGGAGACTTCAGTTTATTTGCTGCCGCCTATGTGAGAAGCCACAC
>CAWVRV010000068.1:0-10542 GCA_963932755.1 uncultured Flavobacteriales bacterium
GTGATGAATTTGAGATCAATGGATGTACAGATATTACAGCATGTAACTACAGTGAGCTAGCAACAAATAATGATGGGTCGTGTGAATTTACCTCATGTGTTGTTGTAGGATGTACAAATGCGCTCGCATGTAACTACAATATAGAAGCTGTATTCGACGATGGGACTTGCTATTTTGCTGAGGAGGGATACGATTGTGGAGGCAACTGTTTGGACGATTTAGACGGAGATGGCATTTGTGATACGGATGAAGTTGACGGCTGTACAGATGTTTGCGCATGTAACTTTGTGACGGAGGCAACGGATGACGATTCAAGTTGCATGTACGATGGATGTAGTGGGTGTACCTACTTAACCGCTTTAAACTTCGATCCCAATGCGAGTTTGGAGGATGGAAGTTGTCTCTTCGAAGGCTGTACTGATGACGCGTTTTCCAACTACAATCCATTTGCAAACGAATCAGGTGATGTAGACTGTACGAACATTCCTGTGAATGCTGACTTCAACAATGACGGGTGTGTTCAACTTCAGGATTTACTTGAATTCCTGATTGTATATGGTATGGTGGCTCCAGATTATGGAGGCATTGTTTGGGCTCAAGAAGCCTGTGACGTAACTCCCTACGACGACAGCATTCTACTTGAGGGTACAGGATTTTCAGAAGATGATCCTGCGGCAGTTTGTTATCCAAATGAAGGATGTACTTACGCCTTTGCTTTAAACTTCGATCCTGAAGCCACTTCAGATGCTGGATTCTGTGTATTCCCTGGATGTACAGACTCTGAAGCTGTAAATTACAATTCAATTTCCAATGTGGATGATGGGACATGTAAGTTCACTGCATGTCCAGATCTCAATGGAGACGGACTCATTCAACTTGAAGATTTACTTAACTTCCTCATCGTATGGGGAGTCATCTATCAATAAATGTTTCACTTAAATATAAAGGGCATGGGTTAACCAAAACAAATGCTTCAAAGGGCTCCGCATATTTTCAGCGGAGCCCTTTCTTTTTAAAGTACTTTTGCGGTATACTTGAGACGTAAATGGGGACTACCGAAATCATATTCATATTCGTTATTTATCTTTTGCTTTTCGGAGCGAAAGGGATTCCTTCACTTGCAAAATCCATGGGGGATGGGATAAGACACTTCAGGAGCGCAACCGATGATATCCAAAGAGAAATCATGAAGGGCTCAAATGATCTCAAATCAGATTTTAAAAAAGCCACTGACTTAAGAAGTAAACCTAAGAGCAAGAGATCTTCTCCTGAAGACATGCTAAGTGCCAAGAATAAGGCGGAAGAAAAGAAAAGTGGAGCATGATTGAACTTTGGGGAGGGATTCTGAACAATCCTTATGTCTTGTTAATAGGCGGCCTGGCGCTTCTGGCGTTGGGAGGAGAAACACTGGTGCGGAATGCCACTGGTTTGGCACTAAAGTCGAACATCTCTCCGCTCATCGTAGGGTTAACGGTCGTCGCTATAGGCACATCATCTCCTGAACTATTCGCATCCCTACAAGCAGCATGGAGTGGCTCTTCAGGAATCGTTGTAGGGAATGTCGTGGGATCCAATATCGCCAACCTAGGGCTTGCTTTGGGGCTTACAGCCTTAGTGAGACCGCTGACAATAGATAAAGACGTCGTCGTGACATTGGATTGGTCGATCTTGATGGTGGTGACTGTTCTATTCGGATTGCTCGCGTTAGATGGCGTGTATTCTAAAGTGGACGGAGTCGTATTTCTTGGGGTGATGGCGATCATTATGTTTGGCCAAGTGGTTCGGAGTCGCAAAATGAAACTGGCGCAAGTCGCATCAAAAAAACCTTCGGAGAATCTTATCGGTTTCGATCAACATGCGCGTAAGAACTACAGTGTATTGTTTATTTGGATCACAACAGGGTGTGTTTTACTTTATTATGGAGCCGGTCTCTTTATCGATGGAGCCTCCGATTTGGCCCGTAACTTCAGCATTAGCGAACACGTTATAGGCCTCACAGTTGTCGCGTTTGGAACGAGTATACCCGAGATTGTCGCTTCAGTTACAGCAGCACTGAAAGGCCAGTCCGAGCTGAGTATAGGCAACATTATCGGATCAAATATCATGAACATTCTATTCGTGTTGGGGGTCACGACAACTGTTTCAGAAATAGATATAGACCCGAGTATGATCACAGGGGATTTCTGGTGGATGTTAGGGACTACAGCGCTTCTCTACCCTATCTTAACAATCGGTAAAAAAGTTAGCCGAGTACATGGTGCGATTTACCTCACGTGCTACATCGTATATGTTTGGCTTGCTCTGACATAATAAATTTGATGATTCCAATAAGAACATTAACTTCGCAAGTATGAGTGTACACAAAGACGCAAAACGTATTACAACCCAAGTGCTTCATGAGATGAAGCAAAATGGGGAGAGAATCGCGATGTTAACGGCATACGATTTCTCCATGACGCGACTTGTAGACCAGGCTGGTATTGACATCATTCTTGTGGGTGACAGTGCATCTAATGTCATGGCCGGGCACGAGACGACGCTTCCAATTACCCTAGACCAAATGATTTACCATGCCTCTTCCGTTGTTCGCGGGGCAAAGAGAGCTTTGGTCGTTGTGGATTTGCCGTTTGGGACGTATCAAGGGAATTCTAAGCAGGCTTTGAATAGCGCGATTCGCATCATGAAAGAAAGCGGAGCGCATGCTGTAAAACTTGAAGGTGGTCGTGAGGTTAGAGAGTCCATTGAGCGGATTCTATCTGCGGGAATACCTGTCATGGGGCATTTGGGACTCACGCCACAATCGATCTACAAATTCGGGACTTATTCCGTTCGTGCGAAACAAGAAGAGGAGGCGAAACTTCTCAGAGAAGACGCGAAAATGCTGAACGACATCGGTTGCTTTGCAATTGTTTTTGAAAAGATCCCCGCTTCGCTTGCAGGAGAGGTTACGGCTTCAGTTGCATGTCCTACAATAGGAATTGGTGCTGGAGCGGATTGTGATGGGCAGGTCTTGGTGCTGCATGATATGCTCGGAATCACACAAGATTTCTCACCGAGATTTCTCCGTCGATATTCAAATCTAGGAGATCAAATGCTCGACGCCATTCAAAATTACGTGAGCGACGTTCGTTCACGCGACTTCCCTTCGAAGGATGAGCAATACTAACAGAGACAAATCGCAAAATGCAAATGATGCGTCTCGAAAGTTTGCGCGTCAACCCAAGAAGGCCATCGTTATGAGTACGGCTTCTACTTTGCAAGTTTTATACGAGGACAATCACATTATTGCCATAAATAAGCGTTCAAGCGACATTATTCAGGGCGATGGAAAGGGAGATAAAAGCTTGTGTGAAGTCGTCGCAGAGTACGTCGCTAAGAAGTACAACAAACCAGGAAAAGCATTTATCGGGACGGTCCACCGTCTTGACCGACCTGTAAGTGGTGTAATTCTGTATGCAAAGACCTCCAAAGCACTTTCTCGCCTCACCATCATGTTTCGTCACCGCGAGATCCAAAAAACCTATTGGGCCGTTGTAAAACCTACAATCAACCCTGCAGAAGGTCACGTCGTTAACTTCCTTAAAAAAAATCCCAAGCTTAACAAAAGCTTCGCGCATTCTCGTCCTGGTGAGGATCGCAAGGAAGCGGAACTGATGTATAAAGTATTGGGCGAAAGTGACCATTTCACCTTTGTGGAAGTCCTGCCTAAGTCGGGACGCCATCATCAAATTAGAGTGACCCTTGCTTCGCTAGGCTCCCCGATTAAAGGGGATGTGAAGTATGGAGCAAAAAACACAAACGACAACGCCTCTATTCACCTACACGCGAGGCGAATCGATTTTATACACCCTGTGAAACACGAGGCGATTACGATTATAGCTCCTCCACAGGAAGATACAATTTGGGATGAGTTTGTGAGACTCGATTTAAAGCTTAACAGGAAGTAACAAAAGTTACTTGGGATCGGAAAAAGAAGGTGTAAATTTGTTCTTCGCTTCTAGATGTCAGCGAAGAACAACATTCAACAAACGCAAAATAAATGAGTACTCCAGAAAACATTAACTGTCTGATCATCGGATCGGGGCCCGCAGGATTTACGGCTGCGATCTATGCTGCGAGAGCAGACATGAAACCAATACTTTACCAAGGTGGGCAGCCAGGTGGCCAACTTATGGAAACAACTGAAGTAGACAACTTCCCAGGCTATGCTGAAGGGGTTAATGGTCCACAAATGATGATGGATTTAGAAGCTCAGGCAAAGCGATTTGACACGGACGTCAGATCCGGCTGGATTACCAAGGTCGATTTTTCTGGGGATGTGAAAAAGGTTTTTGTGGGAGATGGCGACGATGCGCACGAAATCCACGCAAATACAGTCATCATATCAACTGGAGCTTCAGCAAAATGGCTGGGACTGGAGAGTGAAATTCGCCTTCGTGACATCGGTGGAGGCGTAAGTGCTTGTGCAGTATGTGATGGATTTTTCTACCGTGGACAGGATGTGGTTATCGTGGGTGCTGGTGATTCGGCGTGTGAAGAAGCTTCGTATCTCGCCAAGCTCTGTCGCAAAGTGACCATGCTCGTCCGTCGTGATGAAATGAGGGCATCTAAAGCGATGCAGAATCGTGTGAAATCAATTGAAAATATCGAGGTTTTATACAATACTGAAACCGTTGAAGTTTTAGGAGCTGAAGGGGTTGAGGGTGTGCGATACCGCAACAACATCACAAACGAAGAAGCTGACGTAGCTGTCACTGGATTCTTTGTGGCAATCGGACACACGCCAAACACTGCTGTGTTTAAAGATTGGATAGATCTAGACGAACAAGGATACATCATCCAATCTAAGCCAGGGTCTTCATACACAAACGTAGAAGGCGTATTTTGGAGTGGAGACTGTGCTGACAAAATCTACAGGCAAGCTGTAACTGCTGCCGGATCTGGCTGTATGGCTGCACTTGATGCTGAGCGTTATTTGGCGGCAAAAGGCATGCATTAAATGCTGAGAGTTGCGCTCATTTTATTCCTAGAGTGCACGTTATTCATTCATATTAGTGCCCAAAATAACACGCGAAATACAGCCGTTGATATGGGGTTCTCCAAGAGTGAATTGTTAGGCCAAATCAACCCTGACTCACATGCATCATTCTCTCTTGTACCTCAAAAATACGCGTCAAAATCTGGAATCTATTTGAGGACAGAAGTTTTATCCGCATTTAAATCCTTGCACGAGGCAGCTATAGATGAAGGGTTAGAAATCAAAATATTAAGTGGAACTAGGTCGTTCTCTTACCAACAATCAATTTGGGAACGGAAGTGGGCGAAACCCCGATATATGGGCTGGGATGCTTTAGACAAAGCCTTAGACATACTCACGTACAGTTCTATGCCTGGAACCTCACGCCATCATTGGGGAACGGATATTGATCTAAATGCCTTTGAGAATGAGTATTTCGAAAGTGGTGAAGGACTTGAGGTGTATGAATTTCTGAATCGATGTGCGGGCACGTTTGGCTTTCAGCAAGTTTACACCTCTAAGGAAACCTCTCTATCCCCTCGCTCAGGATATGAAGAGGAGAAATGGCATTGGTCTTTTACGCCTGTTTCTATCCCCATGCTGAATGCCTATAACGCATTCATTTCAACGGAAGACATTCAAGGGTTTCAAGGAGCCAGTCAAGCAGATTCATTAAAAATCATCCAAGATTACGTGAACGGAATCAAAATCTTAGACCTCGAATAAATAAAAACTACGTGCGCTTATATCCGTCATGATGCAAATGAAATTGGATATCTTCGCAACATGGATTCCAGAGCAAAAAACATACTTCTGATGCACTTTGTAATCCTGATTTTTGGGTTTACCGGGATTTTAGGAAAGCTGATCACCATTGAGGCAATTCCTTTGGTTTTCTGGAGAACCCTGATCGGAGGTGGAGCGATCTACGTTTGGCTTAAAGTGAGAAGGAAAGTATCCAAAAAATCCACTTCAGACGTATTAAAAATGGGCGGCATAGGTCTTCTCGTTGCGATCCACTGGATTACTTTTTTTGCCTCCATAAAAATCAGCAACGTCAGTGTGGCATTGACCATGCTGGCGACCAGCCCCATGTTTATCGGATTCCTAGAACCACTCATCTTTAAGAGGAAAATCGATTGGAGAGAATTGACTGTGGCAGGTGTGGTTCTCCTAGGTGTGGGCACAATATTTAGTTTCGACACAACCTATCACGAGGGGATGATCCTTGGCATCATTTCAGCATTTTTCGCATCGCTTTTTGCCACGTTTAATGGCGTTCTCATTAAAACGCACGATGCCAGCAACATCTCACTCGTAGAACTTCTTACAGCGAGTGCCGCCATTTTTATTCTGTTGTTTTTCACAGGCGAAGTCAATTGGGAACTCTTTGTGCTTTCTAGCCAAGATTGGTTTTGGATTACCATACTCGCACTTGTTGCGACCTCTTTTGCGTTCATCGCATTTACATCTGTTATGAAAGTCCTCACGCCCTTTACAACGTCTGTCGCTATCAATTTAGAGCCTATTTACTCGATCATTTTGGCGGTAATAATCTTCGGAGACGAAGAAATTATGGGCACTCGATTTTACATAGGTGCGTCAATTATTATCTGTGCCGTAATGCTAAATACAATATTAAAAAGAAAAATCTAGCGTCAACACAAAAACAAGTTTGTTAACTTGTCGCCATGGAAATAGTCATCGCGGAATTCAAGATAGAAAGACGAGTTAGAGCCATGGCTCATAAGTTATCCGAAGATCACAAAGCCTCCGGGAACCCTGACCCCCCGGTTTTGATATGTGTACTCAACGGAGCGTTTATGTTTTTCTCCGACCTCGTGAAAGACATGGGCATAGAGATTGAAGTGGATTTCATTCGGGCCCGTTCTTATACCGGGACTGACAATTCAGCGGGCGTGTCATTCACAAAAGAATTAGAAATTGACCTCACTGGAAAGCGTGTCTATATCGTGGATGACATGGTGGATACAGGCAAAACCATGAACGCCGTCAAGGAGAGAGTTTTAAAAGGAGGGGCGCCAAATGCAAAAGGAAAACCAGCAGATGTAAAAGTCGTGACGTTGGTGGATCGGAAATCTGGAACATACCCCGTCGACTTCACATGCTTTCCCGACATGGGTGAAGAGTGGTTTGTTGGTTACGGTTTCGATTTAGATGGCCTTTGCAGGAACTATCGCAACATTTACGACTCCAAGGCTTAGTACGAAGAATTGGGGCTATTGAGGCACCGAGGGCTAGAGCGTGAGCTCAATCGCATTGCTGTTATTTGCTTGGAAATGAACAATCCCTTACCAAACAGTATTAATGGTCTTATCTTGTAATTCTTAAAATTAGATAATGAAGCATTTCGTTGTGACTTTGGCTTGTTTGCTTTCTTTAAGCGTCTTCGGACAGACGTCGGTAAGTTGTGACTCTTTGGCACAAATCGCGCTGATCAACCCAGGGCCTTTCAGCTACAGCAGCATCAACGAATCAGACAACATCCGCAACGGACCAGAGTATTTCGGTGCAAACATTTATTATCCTACGACTGCAAGTGGTCCACTTGGCAGCATCGTTTTGGCGCCTGGCTTTATGAATTTTGAATCCACACTTCAAAATTGGGGACCTTTTTTGGCGGCGCATGGCATTGTTACAATGACGATCGGAACGAATTACCTCACCGACAGCCCGACGCAAAGAAAAGAAGCTTTGTTAGATGCCATTGTCACTTTAAAAGAAGAGCAAACCAGAGTCGGCTCCCCTCTCTACAATGCACTTGACATCAATCGTTTTGCGGTAGGAGGCTTCTCTATGGGCGGTGGTGGGGCCCAACTCGCAGCAGCAAGCGACCCTTCGATTAAGGCGGTCATCGCACTCTACCCATATCTGAACAACGTGAGCGAATCAATGCTTAACCACAGCAGTCCATTGCTTGTCATCGCGGGGGAAATCGATCTCATCGCAATCCCAAATCTGCATGCAAACGTCCATTATTCCGCAACACCAGACAGCACCCCCAAGCAACGGTATGAAGTTCAAAACACCGGCCACGATCCTCTCATAGGGCCTTATGGTGGCTATGGAGAAGTAGGTTCAAAAGTACTGTGCTGGCTCGAAGCATTCCTGAACGCCGACCACTGCTACTGCCCACCCCTACTCAATATTCCTGCTACAGCGTCCGATTTCGCCCACAACATCGTGTGCGACACCTTATTTGTTCAGGGATGTACTGACGTGACAGCCTGCAACTACAGTCCTGATGCCACTGTCGACGACGGAAGTTGTGAATCACAATCGTGTGCCTGCCCTGGGGACATCACCGGCGACTATGCGGTTACTGTAGCGGATGTCTTGTTGGCGCTTTCTGAATTCGGATGTATGGCGAACTGCACGGCAGATATCGATGGGAATGGCTATGTGAACGTTTCGGACATTCTAGATTTACTAGCCCTGTTCGGCACGGCCTGCTAACCGCAACACCCGTCCAGTCATCGTTAACGGGTTGTGAGATAACGTGTCTTAAACTTGAGGATATGCCGAGGCTACACATAAATTAAAAGCTGTATCTTGTTAGTCTTAAAACCAAGACTATGAGAACTTTACTTACTTCTTTGTTGTGTGTCTTTACGCTGTCTCTCACAGCTCAAGTTGACTGTCCCAATCCGTATGATGGCGATGGAGATGGCAACGTTAGTATAGGTGATTTCTTAGAGATGTTAGCGGTATTTGGAGACACAGATACGGACTCCGATGGCGTGTGGGACAGCTTAGATGACTGCGTTGATTTAGCCGCTTGTAACTACGCTAACGACCCTTCTGAGCCTTGTACTTATATTGATGTTTTAGGCGTCTGTGGAGGAGGTTGTGAGGGAGATGGAGACGATGATGGTATTTGTGATTCAGAGGACGACTGCGTGGGTGTTTTGGACGAGTGTGGGGTGTGTAATGGCCCTGGACCTACAGAGGTGGTTATTGAGTCTATAACTATTTTGTATGACTCTGTTTACGCTGAGTCAATAGATAACTGGTTTGTCTTTGAGTTAAGTGCTGATACGGTATTTAACTACACCTGCACCCCAGCTTTAGCCCCGCTTACAGATGACAACATTAATGAAGTATTAGACTTATGGCTTTCTGACCAAGCTTCAGTAGAAGCAACCTATGGACACATCAGTGATTGGAATGTTTCAAGTGTCACTGATATGAGTCTTTTGTTTCATTACTCAACTTTTAATGGAGATATCTCCGCATGGGATGTTTCAAGTGTAATAAATATGGAATTTATGTTTAGCTCAAATTCCATTTTTAATGGAGATATTTCCTCTTGGGATGTATCAAGTGTAGTGAATATGAAAAATATGTTTGGAAATAACACTAGTTACAACGGAGACATCTCTTCTTGGGATGTTTCAAGTGTGACGAATATGTCTGGAATGTTTAGCGCAAATGACACTTTTACTGGAGATCTTTCGTCTTGGGATGTTTCAAGTGTGACGGATATGTCTGGAATGTTTATAGTTAATAACATTTTCAATGGAGATATCTCCGCTTGGGATGTGTCGAGTGTGACAGATATGAGCAGCATGTTTGGTTCACATACCATTTTTAATGGAGATATTTCTGCATGGGATGTTTCAAGCGTGACAAATATGTTCGGAATGTTTAATGCAGCTGCTAGTTTTAATGGAGATCTCTCTTCTTGGGATGTTTCAAGTGTGACGGATATGAGCCACATGTTCGGTGGTTTAAACCCAGCTATTGATCCTTCTGGGAATACCAGCAGTTTCAATGGAGATATCTCTGCCTGGGATGTTTCAAGTGTGACGAATATGAGCGGAATGTTTCAAAATAACATATCTTTTAATAGAGACCTCTCCGCTTGGGATGTGTCAAGTGTGACGGATATGAGCTATATCTTTAGATTTTCCAGTTTCAATGGAGATATTTCCGCTTGGGATGTGCCAAGTGTGACGGATATGACCAGGATGTTTCACGGTAACGACAGTTTCAATGGAAGTCTTGCCTCTTGGGATGTATCAAGTGTGACGAATATGGGCGGCATGTTTGGCCGCAGCGGTAACGTCGGCGGTATTGTGATTTTTAACGGAGATATCTCCGCTTGGGATGTGTCGAGTGTGACAGATATGAGCAGCATGTTTGCTGCACATGCCACTTTCAATGGAGATATTTCTTCTTGGGATGTATCAAGTGTGACGAATATGGGCGGCATGTTTGCCTCAACTGAAAATTTTAATGGAGATCTTTCATCTTGGGATGTTTCAAGTGTGACAGATATGACTAGCATGTTTAATAATTCTGGTTTTAGTGGAGATATCTCATTATGGGATGTTTCAAGTGTGACAGATATGACTAGCATGTTTTGGAATTCTGGTTTTAGTGGAGATATTTCCTCTTGGGATGTATCAAGTGTGAAGGATATGACCAGGATGTTTTATTATTCTAGTTTCAATGGAAATCTCTCCTCTTGGGATGTTTCAAGTGTGACAGATATGTCTAAT
>CAWVRV010000069.1:0-10296 GCA_963932755.1 uncultured Flavobacteriales bacterium
TCGTTGTGAACGATTTGCTCGACAAATGAATACGCACCAGATTTCTCACTGCGAACCATTTTAATCACTTTCGTGTGTTGCTTTCCTCCACCAGTCTGGAGCGACGCTACTACTTTCTTAGCCATAGTATTACAGTTTCAGGGTTACTTAATCTCTTTGTGAACTGTGTACTTGCGTAACACAGGGTTGAACTTCTTGAGTTCCATTCGATCAGGCGTGTTCTTCCTGTTCTTTGTTGTCACGTAACGTGACGTTCCTGGGCGGCCTGAGTCTTTATGCTCAGTACACTCAAGTATTACTTGTACACGGTTGCCTTTCTTGGCCATAGCTTCGAGAATTGGAGGGCAAAGATAGTCAAACTTACCTTGAATTACCAACGTTTTATTATCCAGTTGATTTGAACACTCAAACGTGGACAAGGAGATTGCAATGTACTATAACTGCTAAGGTTACCGTTTAAATTTACATATAAGCATGATGCGTACAATTTTCTCCTCCTCCGCCAGTACTACAAGTAAGCCTGCGCGAAACGTCCGAAAAGGCGAACAGCCTAGAAGCCAAACAAATCAATCGACTAAGCGCTCACAAAAGCCAGACGACCTTAATTTGGTTCGTAAAAAAAGGTTTTTAAAAGAAAGCTGGGAAGATGAGCGCTTCAGATCCACGTTGGGTCTAATCGGCTTGGGGATTTCTGTCTTTTTAATTATAAGCTCGCTTTCAGCTATATTCTCGGGGAGTTTCGACACACTGTCTGTCACAAGCGACACCTACCCACTCCCCGCAACAAATCTCGGCGGAAAATTAGGAGCCATGGTAGGACATTACTTCGTGAGAGGAACATTTGGGTTTGGATTTCTTGCTGTCCCATCCATACTCTTCCTGCTCGGATTCAAAGCACTTACTGGAAGAGCACTTTTGCCTATCGCCAAGTTTACCCGATGGGCACTCGCAGCAATGGTGGCATTCCCTTGGGCAGTGACGTTCTTCTTCCACGACAGGGTTGTGAATTCGAATGAAATAACACTGAACGTCTCAGATCACCTCGTCGGTCAAGGATCTGTTTTTCTATTGAAGTTCACCCTCCTTTACATTAGCACATTGGGAAGTGCAATTTTATTGGTTTGTTTGATTTTATTTACCCTTTCTCAGTTCGTACCGGGTTGGCATCAGAACATTAAGTTCGAAAAAGGGAGGGCCGTTTTTGCGCGGATTTCAGATTTAATCAAAAATAAAAATCTCGAAGATGTCTTAGACGAAGATCTGTCAACAGAATCCAAACCTACTGATTCCGTAGAATCCACGTTCGAGGAAAAAACTGAAATGGACAACATTGTAGACACCCTCGTAAATGATACTGATGGGGAGGAAAAGGAAACCCCAAACACGGATAAAGATTTCACAATTAAGAAAACCCCACCAGAAGCGGGAATCGATCTTGTCGTCAAGGAGAAAGAAAACGAAGAACAACTCAGCAAAGGGGATGTCAATAAGATGACTCGAGAGTTCGGCGAGTACGACCCCACATTAGAGCTCGGTTCTTTTAAGATGCCTGGACTAGAGTGTTTGGCCGATCATGGTGATGGCAAAAACAAGGTGAGCGATGATGAGCTATCCGTCAACAAAGATAAAATTATTAAAACCTTGTTGGATTTTAAAATTGAAGTCGATCAAATATCAGCAGAGGTCGGCCCCACTGTGACGCTTTATGAAATCGTTCCAGCACCTGGCATACGTATCTCGAAGATCAAGAACCTGGAAGACGACATCGCGTTAAGCCTTGCCGCACTTGGGATTAGAATTGTCGCTCCGATACCAGGTCGTGGCACAATTGGCATCGAGGTTCCAAATTCTAAGCCCGACGTGGTCAGCATGATGACATTGATTCGTTCTGAAAAATTCCAAAACTCAGATTACGATCTCCCCATTGCACTTGGCAAAACAATCTCTAACGAAACACACATCTTCGACCTTGCAAAGATGCCACACCTATTAATGGCGGGTGCGACAGGTCAAGGAAAATCAGTAGGGCTTAACGCAATGCTCGTCAGCTTACTCTACAGAAAACATCCAAGCGCACTCAAATTTGTCCTCGTTGACCCGAAAAAGGTAGAGCTCTCTGTATACGACAAGATTTCACGTCATTATCTCGCTCAACTTCCAGGAGCAGAGGAAGCGATTATTACAGATACAGACAAAGTCGTTGCGACATTAAATTCTCTATGCACAGAGATGGACCAACGTTACAACCTTCTGAAAGATGCGCAATGTCGAAACCTGAAAGAGTACAATCAGAAATTCATCAATAGAAAAATCATACCTGAAACGAGCAAGGACCTGCACCCTGAACGCGGTCATCACTTCCTTCCTTACATCGTCTTAGTGGTTGATGAGTTTGCCGACCTTATTATGACTGCAGGAAAGGAAGTTGAAACACCTATCGCACGACTCGCTCAACTGGCCAGAGCGATCGGGATACATCTCATCATTGCAACCCAGAGACCCTCAGTCAACATTATTACAGGCACCATCAAAGCGAATTTCCCAGCGCGTGTAGCATTCCGTGTGACCTCAAAAATTGACTCTCGGACGATTCTAGATGCAGGCGGTGCTGACCAGCTTATAGGCCGTGGAGATATGCTCATGAGTACCGGAAATGACCTCATCCGTCTGCAATGTGGTTTCGTTGACACGCCAGAGGTTGAAGCTATTTGTGACTACATCTCAGGCCAAAGAGGATATCCTGATATCTTTGAATTGCCTGATTATTCCGTAGATAAAAAAGGCGATAGAGGCGCATCAACTGTAGAGGAAAGAGATGAACTCTTCGAAGAAGCAGCATCTATTATCGTAATGCATCAACAGGGATCCACTTCACTTTTACAAAGAAAACTGAAGCTTGGGTACAATCGAGCTGGCCGTATTGTTGACCAACTCGAAGATGCCAGAATCATCGGACCCTTTGAAGGATCAAAGGCCAGGAAGGTTTTAATTCCGGACGAAGTGAGTTTGGAACAACTTTTGCGTAAACCTTTTGAAGGAGAAGAATAAAAAGACAATGATTCGATTATTTACAACAACAATTTTGACACTTGGATTTGTATTTACTGGGGTGTCCCAAGATGCCGAAGGCCTGTTATTGAAGTTGAGCGAAAAGGCAAAAACCTACAAAACCATAGATGCGACCTATTCATCGAAGATGGTGGACTTGAAAAACGATTTCGAGGAAGAGATGAAAGGTCATATTCTTATTGAAGACAGCAAATTCAAACTCGATTTGGGCGATTTTTTGATTATTTCAAATGGGCTGTCGGTTTGGACGTATGAAAAGGAAACGAATGACTGCTACCTAGATGACGCAGAGATGCTCATTGAAGAAGGAATGGATCCCTCAAAAATATTCGCGATTTGGGAAGATGATTTCAAATCGGAATGGATGGGCAAAGAGAGCTTGTCGGGCAAGGACTGTGTCCACATCAATTTATACCCCAACGAGTTGGATGACAAACCGTATCACACGATGCAACTTTTCGTAGACGAAGAAGGGTTAGAAGTTGTGAAAATCGTCATGAAGGGAAGAGAAGGAATGGACACCGAATATCTCATCGAGCGTTTTAATGTTGGGGTTGAAATCCCTGCATCCAATTTTTCATTTGAAACAAATGAATATCCAGGAGCGTCAATCATTGACAATAGATTATAGACTCGCTTCTCAATCGAGCTCAGGCACAATAAAGTCAAGAAGTGTCGGAACAGAGTCTGAATCGCACCATTGACGTTTGTAGAACGTTTTCAATTTCCAATGTTTATTTACGTAACCTGAGAAATGCTCAACAGCGACCCAATCAAACGCTGTTGCAATGGGAGCAGGCAGAATAGAAAAGTCCATCGGGCCCAGGTCTCTTTCCATTTTTCTCACAAACGCGTCTAAGAAAGCATCGTGCGCACGAATTGAATACTTGGAGGGATGAGCGTTAAACTGACCATTGAATACTTGAACGGCAGCTATTGTAGTGCTGTCAGACCAATTCATCTCCTCGCTCACTGGCATTGTAGTTCGGGTTCTCTCAAGAAACGTTGCATCTATAAATCCCAAATCCTTTAATTCCGGGTGAGTGTATACAAATATCTCGGTGGAATCATTTATTTGGACTGCCATCTGAAGGTTAGAAAGCATGGAACGCGAAGCCCTTCCAGCTAAGGAAACAATCACATTGCGACTGTAGTAATCTAATTTTTCTGGCAGAGATCCGATCGCGTTTCGAGAAGCATTCACTGTGTCAAATAGCAGGGAATCTGCATAAACTGTATCCGTTTGCAATTCCCTGTTAAAAACATCCAGAAATCTCTCCTCAAGTTCCAAATCATTCCCACCCGACATCACGAAAACGACATTGTCCTGGCTGTGCTTTTTAGCGATATCTCTGGCCATTACATCAACGGCATGCAACTGTGAGGGGATGACCGTACGAATGGCGTCAGACCCTCTTAAAAAAGCAGGTGGGACAGGTGTAAGTAAAATGTGTTCAGCACCTGTGCGTTCTATGGTTCTGCGACTTATTGAAATCGGGCTGAGTTGCAAAGGTCCGAAGACGACATCCGCGTCATAGATATCTTCAATACTCCAGTGATTAAGACCCATAGTGTCCGCGACTTCATCGCAAAAAAGCAATTCAATGTGGTACCCCTCATTGCTCAATCTCTCGGCTGCCCATTGAATCCCGTGCATGTTTTCTACAGCAATTTCACGCATTCTCAACTCTCGTCGTGCTGGAGGGGATCCTTCTTCCTCAACCAAGTCCGTGAAAAACGGGAGAATAGTCACCGCACGGAAATCTATTGGAGGCTGAAGAGTGTCGGACTGACCTTGAAGAGAAAATGCAACCAGAAAGCTCGCCATGAATACAATGGCTGTAAATCTTTTAGAAAAAGCAATCGATATGCGATGATGTATTACTCCCATTCTATGGTTGCTGGTGGTTTTGAGCTAATATCGTACACAACTCGGTTAACTCCTCTCACCTTGTTGATGATATCGTTAGAAACTTTTGCTAAAAACTCATAAGGAAGATGTGACCAATCAGCCGTCATTCCGTCTGTACTCGTTACCGCTCTTAGTGCAACAGCATTCTCATACGTGCGCTCATCACCCATTACACCCACCGATTGGACTGGGAGAAGCATTGCTCCTGCTTGCCAGACCTCATCGTACAACCCAGCTTCTCTCAAACCATTGATAAAGATGGCATCTACTTCTTGTAGCACCCTCACTTTCTCCGGTGTTACATCACCCAAGATGCGAATCCCCAGTCCAGGTCCCGGAAAAGGATGCCTACCTAGAAGGCTTGCATTGATTCCGAGGGCTTTGCCCACTCTGCGTACTTCGTCCTTAAAAATGGAGCGCAACGGCTCAATCACCTTAAGGGTCATATAATCTGGCAGCCCGCCCACATTGTGGTGGCTCTTAATCGTCGCTGAAGGTCCGCCAGTTGCACTCACGGACTCGATGACGTCGGGATAAATCGTCCCCTGCCCAAGCCAATTTGCGCCCTCAACTTGTTTGGATGCCTCATCGAACACTTCTACAAATACGCGACCTATGGCTTTGCGCTTGAGTTCGGGATCACTCAGATCTGAAAGCGCGTCCATAAACTTATCTCCTGCACGTATACCACGAACATTGAGCCCCATGTGCTCATAATTCTCCAACACCTCTTCGTACTCGCCCTTCCGAAGAAGGCCATTGTCGACAAAGATGCAGTGCAATCTATCCCCGATGGCCTTGTGTAGCAATACAGCAGCAACAGTCGAGTCCACACCACCTGAAAGGCCGAGTATGACATGATCTTCGAGACCGACTTGGTCTTTCATCTCTGCAATCGTTGCATCCGCGAAATTGTCTGGAGTCCATTCACATATACATCCGCAAATGTCAACAATGAAATTTCTCACAAGGATCGGCCCCTCTGTACTGTGAAAAACCTCTGGATGAAATTGAATTCCCCAAACATCCTCCCCTACAGCTCTAAATCCAGCGAAATTAACATCTCCCGTACTGCAAATCGTTTCGTACCCATCGCCCAAATCAAGAATGGTGTCCCCATGGCTCATCCACACCTGACTACCCAGGGTCATTCCTTTCAAAAGCGCATCTTCAGTATTCACAACATTTAGATTCGCTCTGCCGTATTCCCTTGAATCACTTGCCTCAACATTGCCTCCATTTTGCAAGGCCAAATATTGTGCACCATAGCAAACTCCAAGCAAGGGAACCACGCCTATGATGGCAGACAAATCTGGCATCGGCGCATCAGCATCTCTGACACTATAAGGAGATCCAGATAGAATAACGCCTTTGCAACCTTCTGGCAGGGCAGTGAAGTTGTGCCAAGGAATAATTTCCGAGTACACATTGATCTCTCTCACTCTTCTGGCAATCAGTTGTGTGTACTGAGAACCGAAGTCAAGGATTAGAATATTCTCAGCGCTCTTATGTAGGTCAGACATGTCGTAAATTTTTCCGATGCGAAGTTAGTTACACACCTGCGAGAGTTTGCGACTCAATAGGCGCTAATTTTGCACTGATTACTCACATCTCACTACGCGTTCACAAATGCTATACCCAAACCTAGATTCAAAACGCATTATACTTGCTTCCAAAAGCCCTCGCAGACTGGAGTTGGTCCGTGGATTAGAAATCGAGCCCGAAGTCATCGTGAAGGATGTTGACGAAAGCTACCCTCCTTCATTGTCAGGTGTCGAAGTCGCACAGTTTGTGACGCTGGCAAAAGCCTCTGCCTTCTATAGCATTATGGAACCGGAGGATGTGCTTATTACAGGAGACACCATCGTTCTTCTTAATGGTGAAATTTTAGAAAAACCCTCAAATGCTGAGGAGGCTGCATCCATGTTGAGGAAGTTGAGCGGGAAAACACATGTTGTTGCTTCGGGAATTGCGGTAACAACGCTGAAAGAAGGAGAACCCGTGACTTTATGCGAAGTCGACACATGCCAAGTCACATTCGAAGAATTGACAGAAGATCTGATTGCACATTATATCGCGAAATACAATCCGTTTGACAAGGCAGGAAGCTACGGCGTTCAAGATTTAATCGGCTTTATAGGGGTGAGCTCAATTCATGGCTCCTTCTATACAGTCATGGGACTGCCTGTTCATATACTGCACAAGATGCTACAAGAGGTTTAATTCAACTTCGCCAGTTTGGACTGAATACATCGCTTTTGCACATTTCACCTCATGGTTGTCTACCATTTCCTTAATCACAGGACTGTCATTTAGGATCGTATCCAAAGATATCTGTACGTTTTCAAGTGCAACTTCATCCACAAAACCTGCATCATCTGCTGCGACTCCCCTATTTGCTACAATCGATATCGCCGGTTTAATCTTATCTAAAAGCCCTGTCAAATTACCCAATTCCACATCATTACATGCGCCCTTCACAGCGCCACAACTCGTGTGTCCCATCACCACAATTAATTTTACGCCAGCCACTTTACACGCAAATTCAACACTCCCTAAAACGTCCTGATTGATTACATTCCCTGCCACTCGGACACAGAAAACATCTCCAATTCCTTGGTCAAAAACCATTTCTGTCGGCACCCTGGAATCGATACAACTGATGACGACGGCCAATGGAAATTGACCTGTGCTTGTTGAATTCACTTGTTCTAGTAAATTTCTTGACTTGGGAGCTTGATTGACAAATCGTTGATTCCCTTCTTTCAATATCTCGAGCACCTCCTGAGCACTTGATTTTGACTGAATTTCCTTTGTTGTAACTGACATCTAAATAAAATTAATCCATCTTTATAAACAAGGACTAATTTACAAATAAAAATATATAAAATAGTTATACTTAATTGGCATTTATGATAAATATTAATCGTGCTTTATGAAGAATACACCTTAAGTTTGCCTTCGATATGATTTCAAAAACTTTTATTACAATCACCTCTCTGCTTGTCTGCTTGATGCTTTTCAGTCAATGCATGGTTTCTATTTCATGGGTGCTCTCTGGTTCACATTTATCGCAAATCGAGAACATTGATTTCACGAATAAAACGAGTGAGAATAATGAAACAAATGGAACAGATGCAGAGGATGATACAGAAGAAAAAGAGTTAATCATTATTCAATCAATCAATTCTACAAGCGTATTAGAGACTAAAAATGAATCCAATCACATTGATGAATGGTTTCATTTTTTGTATTTGAATGTAAAAGGAATCCCTCCAGACTTAAGTTAATCCTTTCGGTGACTTAATCTAGAACATTCTATTTCCTTTTATTCGTTTCATCAAGAAACATCCAACTGACATGAAAAAGTATTTTGACTTTTCACATTTTAAATTTGATCTTCTCGGCGGCTTAACAGCCGGTATTGTTGCTCTACCACTCGCTCTTGCATTTGGAGAACAATCAGGTTTAGGTGCTGCATCTGGCTTGTACGGAGCAGCATTCATCTCGTTTTTCGCAGCGTTGTTTGGCGGAACAAACACTCAAATCAGTGGTCCCACTGCGCCTATGACAGCATTGAGCATGGTGATTATTGCAGGCATCGTTCAAGCATGTGAAGGTGATATTTCCGTTGCCCTACCTATGATCTTAGGTGTTTTTGTGCTTGCTGGACTTATACAAGTATTGATGGGATTTCTTTCACTGGGATCCTACATCAAGTTTATTCCTTATCCTGTTGTTTCAGGATTTATGACAGGAATCGGCGTCATTATTTTGATCACTCAAATACCTCCAACTTTAGGTTACAATTCTGGACAAGATGAACAACTTATCGAACACTTTATGCCACAGGGTGAGGAGCTGATTTTAGACAGAATATTGTCGGAAGAAGCTGAAGAAGGTATCATGGTCCTAGATGATTTTAAAGAAACAGTTTTAAGAGCGTCAGCGATTACAGAAATTCAAAAAATGGATGAGGCAAAAGTTTTGGCTTCTAATGCAGGCAAAGGCGTTGTGGGATCTTTAAGATACATAGAGAGGGCCCTCTTGAATGTGAATTGGATGGAGCTCGTGTTGGCTTTACTCACCATTTTAATTATCTATGGGTTTAAACGCATCACCACAGCTGTACCGTCTACCCTTGTCGCATTGGTTGTGGTTTCTTCGGGTGCCTATTTTGGGGGATTGGACTATCGGTTGATTCAAGAAATACCTATGGGAATGCCTAAATTTAATTATGAAATTTTTACAGGCATCGATTTTAAGATCATGTCACCCTTTATTTTATCAGCCTTTACATTGGCTATGCTTGGAGCAATTGACTCCCTTCTCACGTCTCTTGTGGCGGACAACATGACTAAAACGCAACACAAGCCTAACCAGGAATTAATTGGCCAAGGTATCGGAAATACCATTGCGGCATTTTTTGGAGGTCTGCCAGGCGCAGGCGCTACAATTAGAACTGTTGTCAATATTAATTCCGGAGGTAAAACACGACTCTCTGGCATGATGGCAGGCGTATTTCTTTTCAGCATTATTCTTGTGCTCGGCAGCATTGCTTCTAAAATTCCTGCTGGCGTTCTAGCAGGCATTCTAATCACAGTAGGTATCGGAGTCATGGATTATCGCGGATTAAAAGCACTTCCCAAAATGGAGTGGAGTGAAAAGATTATACTCCTCACAGTACTCATTTTAACTGTGTTCTGGCAATTGGTCTTTGCTGTAGCCGTGGGGCTTGTGATGGCTGCTTTGGTGTTTCTAAAGCGATATAGCGATGCCAGTGGAAATGATGTTACAATTACATCTCTTGCCGATGCTGTGAAAGACAATTGGATCGATGGTGCAGGAATTGACGCAGAAAAAGTCCAAAAAGTATATTTTAAGGATTTCAGTGGCCCGCTTTTCTTCGGCATCATCGAAGAGTTTAAAAATTCAGTGTTACAATTGCCTGAAATTGACTACCTCATCATCCGTATGGAAAGAGTTTCTTTCATTGATCAAAGTGGATTGTATGCTTTGGAAGAAACCCTTTTAGATCTTCAGAAAAATAACGTTGTGATTGCCATAAGTGGTCCAAATCAAAAAGTATTAGATCAACTTATGAATGTACATGTCATCCCGAATTTTGTGTCAAAATCTCATGTGTTTCATGATGCTGAATCGCTTCAAAGCTGGTTGAATGACGAGGTCTCTAGCTCATAAGTGAAGCCAAACCACCGATATCATATCTGACAATCACTTTAATGCGATGATCGCATCACCTTCTTGGTGCTCCAGAATTTGACCAATAATATTTATCGGCAAATTGTGCGCAT
>CAWVRV010000070.1:0-10081 GCA_963932755.1 uncultured Flavobacteriales bacterium
TTCGTTCACAAACAGATCGCCTGATTTACTCAAGAACAGCTCCACCGCCATTAATCCTTCAAAGTCCATCGCATCGACGACATTTAGTGCGAGATTTTTTGCCTTCTCGGTGAGGGAATCGTCAATTTGTGCGGGCGCAAATAATGAGGAAACAAGGTTTGCATTCGGGTCAAAGATTGATTCAACAATGGGATATATTGCTGTCGCCCCTGATGCGTTTCTGGCAACAATGACCCCGAGCTCTTTGTCAATATCGACGGCCTGCTCAAGCACACTGGCGTCCGTAAATCCTTTTTGAACGATGTCTGATTCGTTTTTCAAGATTTGTACCCCTTTGCCGTCGTACCCTCCAACTCTTAGCTTCTGTACAACAGGGAATCCCATTTCAGTGAGATCCCCACCCTCATCAATGAGCGTAAAATCAGCAGTAGGGATTTTGTGTTTGGCAAAAAACTGTTTCTGCAGCCCCTTGTCTTGAATAAGAGCGATATGGTTTGGTCTAGGAATAACCCTTACTCCAGACGCTTCCAACCGACGCAATCCTTCAACGCTCACATGTTCAATTTCGATTGTAATGACATCGAGATCTTTTCCGAAGTCATACACAGAATCAGTATCATTTAAATCTCCTTGTACGAATCGGTGGGTTAAGCTTTTACATGGTGCTTCACGAGAAGGGTCCATCACTTCAACTCTCATATCTAGGTCTATTGCTGATTGAATCATCATGCGCCCCAATTGGCCTCCGCCAAGGACACCAATCCTCAAAGAAGGGCCCGTATTTAAACTTGTTAAATCTTTTCTTAACATACCGCAAAGATATCGGATAGATTTCCGACTTTCGTGGAATGGAAAAACTTGATTCAATTATTTACTTTGGGAATTCCCTTACATCTTGGCTCATTGCCCTCGCTTTCATTGTGGGGAGCGTCATTGTAGCTCGGATAGTTTACGCTGTTTTTTCAAAAGTTGTAAAAAAATACACTGCTTCTACTGTAAATGATCTTGATGACAAGATTGCAGATCAAATAGAAGAACCCATTTCCCTTGCCTTTGTTTTGTTGGGTTTTTGGCTTGCTTACTCACATCTTGTTTTTGAAGAGAGCGGCGAGACAATAGGCAACATATTTCAAATTGCCTTTGTTTTAGATTTAACATGGCTTGTTTCTAGGGTATTGGATTCTATTATTGAGAGTCTGCTTTTAAGGTCTGCAGCTCTTTCGAAATCGTCTATGATCAATCAGATTGGACCTATTTTAAGAAAAACTGTCAGGTCTGTCGTGTGGATCTTGGGTGTCATAACGGCGATGAATAACGCTGGATTTGATGTCGGAGCGTTGCTTGCAGGTGTAGGAATAGGAGGCCTTGCGATGGCGATGGCTGCAAAGGATTTCGTTGCAAACATCTTCGGAGGGGTTACGGTTTTTGTGGACAAGCCATTTAAAGTAGGTGATAGAATTGTGGTAGATGGGATTGATGGCACGGTCCAGGAGATCGGAATACGCTCGTCACGTCTTATTACGCTTCAAGGCCGAATGGTAACTATTCCCAACAACAGTTTTACGAATTCGCCAGTAGAAAACATTACAGCCGAACCTTCTCGAAAGGTGTCTGTTACACTAGGACTTACCTATGATACACCTCCAGATAAAGTTCAATTGGCGGTTGCTATTTTAAAAGAAATTGTGGGCAATCATTCCGATACAGAGAATGATTTTACAGTATGGTTTAGCTCCTTTGGAGATTTCAGTTTAAACGTGAGTTGCACCTATTATGTCAACAAAACAGGACATTGGGCTGACACGCCAGGGGAGATCAACCTCAGTATACTTGAGAAATTTAATGCTGAGAAATTAGACTTTGCTTTCCCTACTCAAACCATCATTACGCAATCTTAATGAACCATTATGATGTAAGTATCCTTCCCTCAGAGGCAAGGTATTGGATGATGATTCTCGGGGCTGTTGTCGGAGGATTTCTTTTTGTAAAATATTTCGATCATTTATCTAAAGACAAGAGAGAGCCTTATCTCAAGCGACTTGGTTTTGTACTTATTTGTATATCAAGTTTCCTCCCTATTTATACCATTGTTATCCCTGAACATCTCTTTTCGTTTCATCGATCCTTGCCTCTTCATTTTTGTTCGCTGAACATCTGGCTTATTGGTTTGAATTGTTTTTTTAAGTCAAGGAAACTGTTCGTTTATACGTTTTTTATGGGACTTATCGGGGGCTTTTATTCTGTTTTGACTCCTTTACTGACTGTCGGAGATGCTCCTTTGGTGATCGTGCATTACATCATTGTTCATACCGCATTATTTACGGTTCCGATTGTAATGATCCGATTGTACGGGATGCGATTGAAGTATTATGACTGGATAAGAGGCTATTTATTCGCAGCAGCCATTTCTACGTTGATGGTGCTCATCAATAGCTGTCTAAATTTATATGTGGAAAATACGGGCGGCGCGAGCGCAAACTATATGTTTGTGACTGTTGCACCTGCAGTAAGTAACCCGTTTTTATTTGAGGGCTTGCAATGGCCTTTTTATTTATTCCCTATTCATTTGGGTCTTTTCCTCCACATGCTCATCATTAATATGATATACAGGAAAAGAGAGCAAAATCCGATTGTTTCAGAACCTCAACTTTGGCAATAAACATGTTCATTCCTCAAGAGTTGTTCACGTGCTGTCAACGATTTGATTTCTTAAGGCCTACATAATTTATCTTCGACGCATGAAGGCATACTTAAATTTGCTTGAACATCTATTGGAAAATGGTGTTAAGCGACAAGACAGAACAGGTACGGGGACTTTAGGGTGCTTCGGTTATCAAATGCGGTTTGATTTATCGGAGGGTTTTCCTGTGACTACAACGAAGAAGCTTCATCTCAGAAGCATTATTCACGAACTTCTTTGGTTTATACAAGGTGACACAAACATCAAGTACCTCAAAGACAATGGCGTGAGGATATGGGATGATTGGGCAGATGAAAATGGTGATTTGGGACCCGTATATGGTTATCAATGGCGGTCTTGGCCCAATCCCGATGGCTCTTCAACAGACCAAATATTAAAGGTCATTGACTCCATCAAAAACAACCCTTATTCTCGCAGACACGTGGTGAGTGCATGGAACCCGAGTTTCATAGACGATATGGCTCTTCCGCCCTGTCACTGTTTGTTTCAATTTCACGTGAGCGAGGGTAGGCTTAACTGCCAGTTGTATCAACGTTCTGCCGATACTTTTTTAGGGGTGCCATTTAACATCGCTTCTTATTCGCTCTTGACGATGATGATGGCTCAGGTTTGTGATTTAGAGCCCGGAGAGTTCGTTCATACTTTCGGTGACGTTCATTTATATTCGAATCACGTAGAGCAGGCACGTGAACAGCTTTCGAGAACGCCTGGTACGCTTCCGAAAATGATCTTAAACCCAGATGTAAAGCGTTTATTCGATTTCACACATGAGGATTTCACTTTGGTCGATTATACGCCTCAATCCCATATTAAAGCCCCCATTGCAGTATGACCAGTCGCAAAAACATGCGGATTAGTATCATTGCAGCTGTTGCTGACAATGGAGTCATAGGGAGAGACAATGATTTGGCGTGGTCTTTGCCTGATGACATGGCATTTTTCAAAGAGATTACGCGTGGCCGCCATGTTGTTATGGGCAGGCGTAATTATGAAAGTATTCCCCATAAATATCGACCTCTTCCCGGCCGACCAAACATTGTTTTGAGCCACAACCCTGAATACGATGCTTCCCCCGCACACCTTGTATCCTCACTTGATGATGCGATAGACATTGCTGCGAAAGCGCAAGAGACGGAGTGTTTTGTAATCGGGGGTGGTCAAGTCTATACGATGGCTTTAGATGCTGGAGTGATTGATACAATGTATCTCACTCACGTTCACGGATCTCCGAAAGGTGATGCATTTTTCCCTGAATTTGATTCACAAGAATGGACGATGCAAGTCATAGATAATCATCCCGAAGATGAACGACATGAATTTTCGTTTACGATTTGTAGATATGATCGGAAACACCCCTAATTCCCAAGTGAAATGAACGATATTTTTCTAGGTGCTACACATATTACAGATCTGGCTGGATTCGATCATATTCTTTTCCTCGTCGCATTGGCTGCTGCATTCGACCTCACCAATTTAGGACGTATGGCGTTGCTTGCAACCGCTTTTACACTAGGTCATTCTCTCACGTTGTTTCTGGCGGGACTTGATCTCGTTCGCGCTTCTTTGTCGTGGATTGAATTCCTGATTCCAGTGACAATCGTAACAATGTCAATCCTTCAAATTAGGGGAACCCACTTTGATTTGTCTCTTAAGAAACAACCTTCTCGCTCCTACGTTCGGAATTCCATCTATCTCATAACAGCTCTTTTCGGTTTAATACACGGACTGGGTTTCTCTTCCTTTTATCGCATTGCAGCTGACAGAGGGTCAGGGATTGTTTTGCCGCTTCTCAAGTTCAACCTCGGAGTAGAACTTGGTCAACTCCTGATTCTCATTGTTACCCTCTCAATATTCTCGCTCGGTCGTGCGTTCGGGGTCACAAATAGATCTCAACAACTCGTCATTGGTGGCGCTACATTCAGTCTTGCTGCAATGATGGCCTTTGAGAATTTCCCCATATAGAAATCGCACTATTCAGTCCTTACCTTTGAACAATGCGCTTCGTGTTTATCGCTTTCATAAGATTGTATCAAATCGTCCTAAGTCCATTGCTGGGTTCGAACTGTCGTCATCAGCCCACATGCTCCGCCTATGGAATAGAATCCTTGAAAGTGTGGGGAGCGTGGAAGGGTTTAGGGTTAACATTGCGTAGAATTGTAAGATGCCACCCTTGGGGAACCTCGGGAATCGATCCAGTACCTAGAAAAAAATTTACATCCTCGAATCACACAAAACATTCATTATGAAACTATCAATTACAACCTCAACATTAAGTATCTCTTTTCTATTTTTCGTTCTTTTAAGCTCGTGTAGTGAAGAGCACGCTAGTGAACCATCTGAAGCACGTAAAAATGCCATTTCAATGCATGATGACAGTGGCAGATTGGCAAAGGAATTTCATGTAAAACTCGCAAACCAGTTTGCAGTAACAGAGAACACAGACAGTTCGTTCATTAAGCTTGCGGAATTAGACGCCCGCTATGTTGTTTGGAGCAAGACGTTAGTGAAGCTTCCAGGAACAGCTTGTAATCACGAAGAAGGAGAACATCATCACCACGATCATGCAGCTGAAGCACAACTGGAAAATCTGTCTGACGAGGAGCTTTTAGAGCTTCAAGAAGCGATTCAAGCTGAGTTGATGCTCCTCATCAATGATCTCGATGTTTTATTGTCTCGCAAATAAGCCCTGAAGATGAATTACTTTTCTTGTGTCTTCTTTCTGCTGAAGTCAGCGTTCTTTGCGATGCTTTTGTTTCTTGCAGGAGCTTCTGTCGCTCAAACGGATATGACAGATGCTGCCCCTCTGAATGTTCGGATAGGTCCTGCTCAAACGACAGTAGGATTTCAACCATGCGAACCCAGTATTGCGATCAGTTTAAAGAATCCTGACATTGTGATTGCAGGCAGCATCTTAGACAATGTTTACCGTTCTACTGATGGCGGTTACACCTGGGAGCACAATACATTAACGTCACCATATGGCGTTTACGGAGACCCTTGTGTCGTCGCATCTCCAAATGGAGATTTCTATTATTTACATTTGAGTAACCCGGAGGGCAAGGGATGGGAAAGTGAGATGCTTCTTGATAGAATTGTCTGTCAGCATTCAAAAAGCAAAGGCAAAAGGTGGAGTAAAGGAGGCAGTATCGGTCAAGATCACCCCAAAGACCAAGACAAAGAATGGGCTGTGGTATCTTTAGATGGCGAACGTATTCACGCTTGCTGGACTCAATTTGACAAGTATGCCAGTCAAGAACCCACTGACTCTACCATCATCTTATGCAGTTTTGCTGGCCGCAAAGGAGAAAACTGGTCTGACCCCATTCGAGTGAGTGAGAAGGCGGGGGATTGTCTTGATGATGATGAAACAACTGAAGGAGCGGTTCCTTCTGTAGGTCCAAATGGTGAAATATATGTGGCTTGGGCACTAGATGAAACGATTTGGTTTGATCGAAGTTTTGACCAAGGGAAGACATGGATGGCACACGACATTGCAGCTGCTGATATTGTGGGGGGGTGGGCCCAAACCGTTGATGCGATCGGTCGAGTAAACGGAATGCCCGTGACAGGAGTGGACTTAAGTCCTGAGTCCCCTTACAATGGAAGAATCTATATCAATTGGACGGATGCACGTAATGGAAGCAATGACCTCGACGTATTTGTTTGTTACTCCGACGACAATGGCACGACATGGTCAAGTCCGATCAGAGTGAATAATGACGAAGCAGGGAGTCAGCAGTTTTTCACTTGGATGGCAGTAGATCCTGTATCAGGTGGTATTCATGTCGTGTTTTATGACCGTCGCGCGCACGATGATGCAACAACGGACGTTTACGTAGCGAGTTCGAATGACGGTGCCCTTACATGGACGAATCGCCTCGTTTCAGAATCTTCATTCCTGCCTCAGGGCGAAGTATTCTTCGGAGATTACAACAATATATCAGCTTTTGATGGCCATGTGCGACCGATTTGGACCCGAGAAGTAAATGGTGTCTTAACAATCATGACCGCTATTCTTGAAGTAGAATAATCTATTTCGTGGGATTGAAGACATGTCTTTTGTTAAACTCGTGCCGAGTAAAGACAAATCCCAAAACAAAAAACGGGAATCCATTCAGGATATAATTGCCCTGCCTCAGCAGTTGCATAACAATTGTTACAAAAATAGCAGTAGATATAAGCCAGAGGACAGGGTCTTCAGTCACTCTGGGGATGTAGTTTCTTTTGAGGAAAATGAATACGAGTATCCCTCCAAAAAGACCTAACTCAGACAATATTCGAAGCAACATCGAGCTCGCATCTTGCGCATTTTGTGTTCGATAATGATATTCTACCCCCTTATTTCCAAGTGAATATTTCTCTGTGGCGATCGCATGCGTTCCCAATCCTGTTCCGAAAAGAGGGTTTTCCTGCACATTCATCCATGTGATATACGCGTGGTTAAAGAGGATAAAAGAGGAGCCATGAAAATCCCCGCTTTGGGTTTTTTCTGATGAAACAGAAAGTACGCCCTGATATCTATCCTCTAGCTCGGGTACTTGTAAAATAACAATTCGGGCAAAAATTAAAATTAACGGGATAATGATTGCATACCTGACTGCTCCATGTCTTAGAAGAAGTAATATCCCACCCAGAAACAGTCCGACAAACGCAATCGCGCTATAGGTTAGCAGCAAAGCCAGAATAAACACAATGGCCTTTCTTTTTGTGAGATAGTCTATGCCGATCCCCTTGTCTTGTTTGACAACCAAACGAAACATTCCGACGACACCTGCCGGCAACACAATATTCGCAAAATATGTAGGCTCACCTAATAGACTGGCTAATCTTATTCCCAAGGTTGCATCAATGGTGTCAAGATAAATAAATAATTGAAGAAATTGTAAAAGATTGTTTCCTAAGAAGGAGTCAACAAACAGTAGTAGTCCAATAATGGATACAGCATACGCTCCTTTTAAATAAAGCGTAAAAAGCTGCTCTACATTGTACTCGAAATGTCGCCAAACATATGCATAGAATACATAGGGTAGCAAAATACTCCCCGCCACCTTGATATATACGCCATTTGGTATCACACCAGTCATTACGCCACTGGCCCCTACCATTAAGACAAAAACAACCCACGCTAATTCTCTAAATGGAACCTTGTATTTAACTATAAATATTGGTAACAGTAGGTAAAATGCGATAAATGGACCATACCCAAGAGGTCCTGGGAAAAGTATAAACGTATACCTAAATAAAAAGATAGGCATAAAACAAAGGATGACAATGGCATTCTCAAAATTGAAAATACGTCCAAAGAGCGAGGTAGCTTTTTGTGCCATCACCCCAGTGCTTCTCTAATTTGTTTGGCAGTATCGGCAAGTGAAACTTGAGATATCTCTAGTTTCTTCCTTTCAAAATTAATGTCCCCAATCGAATTTAATGGAATGAGGTGTATATGGGCATGAGGCACTTCCAGTCCTATCACTGCCACTCCGATTCTCTTACAGGGCACCACCTTTTCAATCGCAGAAGAAATTGTTTTTGAAAATATATTTATTTGCGCGATCTCTTCATCGCTCAAGTCGAAGTATTTATCTACTTCACGTTTGGGAACAACCAACGTATGACCTACTGCCAATGGGGCAATATCTAAAAACGCAAAACAAGTTTCATTCTCTGCAACAATATGACAAGGGATTTCACCAGAAATAATTTTACTGAAAATGCTAGCCATTTTTCCCTATCTAGAAATTTCAAGTATTTCAAAAAGAAGAACTCCTGCAGGAATTTCTATTTCGGCGATATCACCCACGGACTTGCCCAGTAGACCTTTTCCAATTGGAGAATCTATAGATATTTTCTTGTCAGCTAGATTTGCTTCGTTTTGGGCGACCAATGTGTAGGTAACTTCAGCGCCATTTTTATTGTTTCGAATTTTAACAATACTCAAAATATAGACCTTGCTGTTGTCAATTTTGCTGTCATCAATGATTCTCGCATTTGCAAGCAAGTTTTCCATCTTTGCGATCTTAGCCTCCAAATGCCCTTGAGCATCTTTCGCAGCATCGTACTCTGCATTCTCGCTCAAATCTCCTTTGTCAATTGCCTCACCTATTTGAGCGCTAATTTTGGGACGTTCAACGCTCACAAGATGATGTACCTCATCTTTGAGCGCTTTATATCCTTCTTCTGTGTAGTATGAAATGTCAGACATATTGTAAGATATATATAAAGAACAAGAGGGTCTTTGTAGACCCTCTTTATTCAGTATGTATGTAAAGAGGTCGTTGTTAAATCGCGATCTTTAGGCCTACGGAGTGTGTGCCGTTAAATGGATTTGTTGTCCTGTATGAGTAGTCCAAACCGATGACCGATCCGCTTGATCCAGCAGGAACTTTGAGAGTTAGACCACCTGCGGGTCCAGTGTAAGCTGTTGTTGCGTTATCGTCAGAGAAGAGTCCTTGTTCCCAAAGATACCCTGCTCTAAGTTCTAAATTGTCTCCGATGCGCGTTTCAACCCCAAATCCAAATTGATCTTTTGTAAATGAATTTGATGTAAACATCCCGTTAAGCTCAAGAACCATATTCTCAGACCTCAGTACGTCATACGCAACTCCGATATTAACAAGTGAAGGCAATTCATATCTTTCAGATCTTTGAAGGGTCGTAAGCGAATTTGCAGAGCCTTGAGGGGTCGCAGTAACTGTAAGTCCATCACCAGCATATCGCATCGGTGGTCCGACATTTCTCAGTGAAATTCCAAATCTCATGTTGTCGTCTTCGCCAGTCACATATCTGATGCCTGCATCAAAAGCAATTCCGGTGGCCTTTACATTTGAAATGGACTCACTTATGAGTCTCATTGTAAATCCTGCATAGATCGAGTTCGAAAACGCTTTCGAATAGCTTATGCCAATATTTGAAAAACTTGGAGAAAAAGTACCTATTCCACCTTCTGGAAGGTCCTCTGTCATAATAGGGATGTCCCCAAACGACATGCTTGTTACAGTAATCCCTAAGACTCCAGCATCGCCAATCCTGGTCGCAAAACCCACTGAATTTAAGCTGATTCCACTACCACCTAAGTACTGTGAATTTGCTGTTATGAGTTCGTTTTTATCGATGAAGCAGAGACCTGCTACGTTTGTAAAAACAGATTCTAAGCCCTGTATACTCGCCATGTTTGCACCCGCCAATCCATTTGACGCAGCCCATGGATTAATGAGTAGTTGACTTGCACCGGCGGATCCTGCTCGGTCAGGGTTGCCAGCCCATACCGAACCTAGTCCGAGGGTGGCTATTAAAATGATACTTAATTGCTTTTTCATATCAGAAATTATCAAGGTCAATTGGACGCATTACACCAAACCATTTTAAGACTTTTTGGCCGAT
>CAWVRV010000071.1:0-9932 GCA_963932755.1 uncultured Flavobacteriales bacterium
TTGTTGACTTTCCCTACAAATATCTCATTGGGTGCAGCGGTCAATATTGAAGGTGTCATCACCAACATAGGGTCAGAAACGATAGAGAGTTTTGATATTGTCTGGTCACAAGGTGGCGCCATGTCCTATTCACAATCCTATGAAAATCTTTCTATATCGTCAGGAAACGCATATGATTTTACGCACCAAGATCAATTTTATGCTGAAAGCGCTGGATTATATCCCATCGATGTGACGGTGACAAATGTGAATGGTCAGCAAGACGAAGACTTCACAAATAACAGCCTCAGCAATTCCATCATGGTCATTGAGTATGGTGAGATCAACAGTGGTAAGTTTCAAAGAGAGTATATTTATTTTAAACCCAGTAGCGCGCCAGAAAACTGTCCTTTGGTATTCGTTTGTCATGGGTATACTGGGACCGCACAGGGCATCATGAATTATTCTAATTTCAATAATTTGGCAACTGAGTATGGATTTGCGGTATGTTACCCTCAAGGTATTCAAGACTCAGGTGGAAATACGTTCTTCAATGTTGGATATGATTTCCAAAACAATGAAACGGTGGACGACGTGGCATTTTTAGAAGATTTAATAAGCTTGTTTTCAGCAGACAATTCGATTGACTCAGACAAGGTGTTCTGTACGGGGATGTCAAATGGTGGAGATTTTTGTTATTTGCTTGCTTGCGAAGCCTCTGAGTCTTTCTTAGGTGTTGCGCCTATCTCTGGGATGATTATGCAAGACATCATGGACGATTGTACCCCGTCTCAAAAGGTGGGGATTCTAGAAATTCATGGAACACAGGATTATGTGACCTACTATGACGGAGATGTGAACAACCAGGATGGCTGGGGGGCGTATCCGAGTATCCCAGGTACAATAGACTTTTTTGTGGATTTGTATGACATAGAATTAAATTCAACAGGTAATTTCCCCAACATTTCTTCCAATGATGGAAGTTCCGTATCGTTCGAGAAATATGGTGTAGATGAGGAGTGTGCCAAGGTTTGGCTTTATACAGTGAACGGCGGCGGTCATGATTGGCCTGGAGCTTATGGCAATATGGACATCGATTCAAGCAGAGAAGCCTGGTTGTTTTTTGACAGTCTTTGTGAATCGGCTGTGGCCATTGAAAAGCCAAATAATGAAGGAGACAAGAAAATAGTCAAAATCACGGATGTACTTGGGCGAGAAGTTTCAGATTTATCTCCTCAAATCTTTTTATATATCTTCAATGACGGATCCGTAGAGAAGAAGTTTGTGGTACAGTAATCAATCAGATTTTTTGTTTGTCTTTTTTGAGTCTGTGAAATCAAAAAGAAGGGTTTAAATGCGGGTTTATTGTGTAATTTCGCATCAGGTTTAAAAGAATTTGTAAGTCACAATACGTATGAAAAGAAAATCTAGAAAAGCGCTTGATTGCAAGCTTGTCGGTCCCAGCACAATTGATCCAGGGTACTTTCGTTACGAGGTGACTATTCAAGAGGGTGATGGTGAGGTTTATAAGGCGCCAGCTTTCGGTCGTGACATGCAGGATGCTTTGAGCAGACTTGTTTGGACTGAGCGTACTGAAAAGGTGACCAATTATACAAATAAACGGTCTTGGCTGCAGGTCGTTCCGCTGATAAGTCTCTTGTGTGTTTTAGGTGTTTTTGCGTTCCAATTCCAAAGCCACAATAACCCCGCTTGGATCATCGGTGGACTCGCTTCAGTTGGTGCCATTATAGGTCTTGCGATCTTGTGGGCGCAGCACCTCAACAAGCATTAATTCCATCTGATTTTAACCGTCTGAAACGTCTGTAATGGATTCTTTGTGCAGTCTTAAAACGACCCACAAAACGTTCATTTCGTTTAAGAAACAACCTTGTAGGTAGGGTCTTCAAAGTGGTTAACTTCTATGATTGCGTCTGCGCGATCGAGGAGGGTACGACAGTCCTTAGAAAGATGGCGAAGGTGAACTTTCTTGCCAGCGTCAGCATAGAGAGCTGTGATCTTGCTTACGGCTTCAATGGCACTCATGTCTGAGATTCGACTTTCCTTGAAGTCTATGACGACATGATTGGGGTCTCCTGCGACATCGAATTTTTCAGAGAATACAGTTGTAGATCCGAAGAAAAGTGGACCATAGATTTCGTAGTGTTTCCATCCATTGTCGTCCGTGTGCTTTCGGGCACGAATTCTCTTCGCATTGTCCCATGCAAAGACGAGGGCGGAGATAATCACACCCACGAGGACTGCAAGCGCAAGATTGTGAAGGAACGCTGTTACGAGCGTTACGATTGCCATCACAAGAACGTCACTCGGAGGCATGCGCCTGATGGTCCTAAATGAAGCCCATTCAAAGGTTCCGATTGCAACGATAAGCATAAGTCCAGTGAGGGCAGCCATCGGAAGTTTTTCAATCAGACCAGATCCGAATACGATGAAAATCAGGAGCATGACAGACGCTACGATTCCTGAAAGTCTGGCACGGGCTCCGGAAGAGACGTTGATCAGGCTTTGGCCGATCATGGCACATCCACCCATTCCGCTGAACATCCCACTTAATATATTTGCGGATCCTTGCGCAACACATTCTCTATTCCCTTTGCCTCGAGTTTGGGTTAATTCATCCACAATATTCAACGTCAAAAGGCTCTCAATGAGTCCTACAGAAGCAATGACTACAGAGAAAGGCAGGATGATCTGCAACGTCTCAATACTGAATGATAGATTTGGGAGGTGGAAGGGAGGGAAGCCGCCGCTGATAGATGCGATGTCTCCAACAGTCTTTGTATCTAAGTCCAATCCGTAAGCAAGTGCAAAGACCACAACAATGGCGACCAAACCGCCAGGGATTGCTTTTGTGAGCTTAGGGAGGAGCGCAATGATTAACATCGCTAGAGCTACAAGTCCACAGAAAACGTACATGTCGTTCCCCTGCAACCACGCTCCCGATGCGTCCTTAAATTGAGAGATTTGGCTTCCGCCTATGATGATGGCCAATCCATTCACGAAACCGAAAATCACGGGTTGCGGAACGAGCCTCATCAGTTTTCCAAGCTTGAACAGTCCAGCCCCGATTTGGAATACTCCCGCCAGAACTACAGCGGCAAAGACGTACTCAACACCATGCATTAAGGCCAGAGGAGCAATAATTACGGCAATCGCTCCAGTGGCTCCAGAGATCATTCCCGGTCTTCCTCCGAAGATTGACGCAACAAGTCCTACCATGAACGCCGCATATAAACCGGTCAACGGACTCAGGCCTGCAATCATTGCAAATGCAACAGCTTCCGGAATCAGGGCAAGGGCAACTGTAATGCCACTTAGGATTTCTAGCCTGTGATTTACGACTTGTTTGAAGTCAAAAAAATTGAGTAATCTATTCATTAAGTTCTGCTTTTTGCACTTTTAAAGCGGCGCAAAAGTACACTCATTGATGATTTTATAGTGACAATGACCCGACATAATTCATGAAACTCTTATCTAAAAAAGCTAAATTGCATCACGAATGAACATTGAAGCAAAACATATCGCAGCATTATCAGGTCACAGCGGTTGTATATATGCCCTAGATCAAGGTCTATCTGAACATACTGTTTTTACAGGTGGAAGTGATAAATTTATTGCACTGTGGAATTTGAAAAACCTAAAGGCTGAAAAATTTGCGGCATCATTGCCTTCACCTGTTTATGCCATTTGTCATATTCCTGAAAAACAACTGTTGCTTGCAGGAACCACAACAGGAAGTGTTCTTATACTTGATTTAGAGAAAAAAGAAGAAATCAAAATCCTGCAACATCATACGGCACCCATTTTTGACATCAAGTATTCATTAAAAACGAATTGCTTTTATACAGCCAGCGGGGATGGTAATTTTGCCGTTTGTTCTCTGGATACGTTGTCGTTGATTCAAATAAAAAAGCTGACAAATGAGAAAGTACGCAACATCGATTTTAATTACACGACATCTGAGATAGCTGTCGCCCTTGGTGATTGCAAGGTGCTTGTATTTGATCTCCAAACCTTAGATCACAAAACAGATTTTATGGCGCATCAATCGGCAGTGTATGTTGTTCGATACAGCCCTGACGGCAAATTTCTTTTGACAGGTGGGAAAGATGCTCATTTGAATATTTGGAACGTCAAAAATTATGAATTAGTAAAGTCAATTCCGGCTCACAATTGGGCGATATACGACATTGTATTTAATCCAGATGAGTCCTTGTTTGCAACAGCAAGTCGAGACAAAACAATTAAGATCTGGGATGCAAAAACACATGAATTATTAAAACGCATCACAAAAACGAAATTCGATGGACATACGCACTCTGTCAATAAATTATTTTGGAGTTCTTATCACAATTTTTTGGTTTCAGTGGGAGATGATAAAATGGTTATGGTAAGGGATGTGATTCGGTTTGAATAAAAAGAAAAGAAGGAGGTTGAAGATGAATCGCACGAACTATCCGTTGTGTTTTAAGTATCTTTATCTCACCATAGACCCACAAATATGATGATCACAAAATCAACTGCTGGCATAAACGTTAGTGTTGAAATTCAATACAACGCACAACATTCTCATCCGATTGCTTCGCACTATTTTTTTGCATACAGCATCACGATTAAGAACGTAAGTGACTATACAGTCCAACTTAAAAAACGCCATTGGTTTATTTTTGATTCAAATGGAATCAAAAGTGAAGTTGAAGGCAATGGTGTTGTTGGAGAGCAGCCCATTTTAATTCCGGGTCAGTCTTATCAATATGTATCTGGCTGTAATCTTTTGTCTGATATGGGGAAGATGGGTGGCGTCTATATCATGGAACGAGAAATTGACGGAGAAGTTTTTCACGTCACGATTCCAGAATTCATGATGGTCGTTCCCTATAAATTTAATTAACGCCGCACCGGTCTTTTTGATTAATAAGGCAGTGTTATAGATTCGGGCTCTACAATGACGTAGGTGTCATTGTTCTCCAAATAACTGATCGGTGAATTCCCAAACGTGACAATGGTATCTTTTGCGATGCCCCATGGCTTCCAGTATATCGACAACACTTGTGCGAACATATCGTCATCCCATGGGTCAAACAAAGATTTATTCGCAGAACCGATCAAAGGTTCCGATTCAACAATCAATTTTTCTTCTGTGGACTTTAGCGTGTACTCCGCAAAGTGATTTAACAGATAATTCGAATAAATAAACCGTGCACACAGTTCTTCAAATTGAATGGGGTGCAATGTTTTTTTTAAAAACACATCTGTTATTTCCTGCTGCTTGATCCCTACGGCACCGTTGTCTTGTAAGCAAGCTACAATCCCGAAACCATTCATGCCTAAAGAGAAGTTTAGATTGGTGAGTTCGTCTCTATAATTAAAGACATCTTTAGAATATTTGATATCAAACACCCGAATGCTCCAGAGCTTGGGGCCATTAAAATCCATCGGAACCACCAATGATTGTAACAACAAATGAAGTTTTTTTAAACGTTCATTCAGGAATCCGTTCAATTCAAACTCTTTCCCTTTTGCAGTAGACTTTCTGACTTCAATGCTGATGTCTTGGTATAAAACACCGTAAAATAATTTTGCCATCCATTGAAACAACCGTTCTTCTGGAACTTTTAATACGGCTTCATATCCATCACGAAATGCTGTTTCTATTTCCTTTTCAAGCGGATGAATTGCGTTTTTAATCACGTCCGAGTGGCAAGGCATTTTCATGTCCTGATATTGAAGGCTGCTCCCTTCAAGCATCTTAAATGTCTTGCCTCTTAATGAATACCGGTCCAGAATCCATTCAGGAAAAACATGGATTTCTTCTTCGGAATGCACATCCTGGCCCGTTAAGAAACAGGTTTTTGGACTGAAATCAAATTTTCGAAAAGGGTTGTAAAGCTGGATGTCCATGGCACAAAGTTAACACGAATAACATGGTCACTTCAATCAATTTTGCCCAACATCTTGTAGGCTTGTGTTGCCAGATTAAAATTCTAGGACTACGGTCAATTCAAATTCATCATAGATCATATTGTCTCCCAATCCTTCAAAGAAACTTCCAGAGCCATATTTGACATCGAACTGAGTGCGGTCTATTTGAATCTTTGCTGCAAACTTGTTTTTCTCAGCATTCGCTTCAAACTCAATTGACTTTGTGGTGCCTTTGATTGTTAAGTCCGCAGTGATGTTGTGCTTTTTAGAATTGACTTGCTCCACGTTTGTAATCACTAAACCTGCAGTGCTGTGTGTATTGACGCTGAAAAAATCATCTGATTTTAAATGCCCTTCTAATTTCCCTTTGTATTCTCCAGACAAGTCTGTACAAACTAAGCTGTTCATGTCCATCACAAAGGTTCCTCCAACCAAATTGCCATCCTCATATATAAGTTCACCAGATTGAAGTGAGATGTCCCCTTCATGCGATCCCACCACTTTGTTTGCCTTCCATTGGATGCTGCTGGTTTTCACCTCGACAATGTTCTTGTTTAAAAGTGTAAAGTTTTGAAATGACATTCCAAGGAACAAAACAAGTACACTTAATGCAATGTTTTTTAAAGATTTAGATTTGTTCGCATGCGATCCATCACAATTTCCATTTGGATCTTTTGTTTTTCCACATTTACATTTTGGTGCTGATGAAGTCTTCATGTTTTTGTTTTTTTAGTTTGTATTCATCAAAAGTATGTCTTATATACAACATGAACCTTAATGTAGATTAAGAAATGAGTTTATAACCTTCTCATTTTATCTCCTTTTGCTTTGCTTAGCGCTTCGGGTGTAATTCCCAAATAGGATGCAATCATTTTTTGTGGAACTCTTTGCGCAATGTCCGTATATGTTTCAATGAAGTGTTCATAACGTTCAATCGCAGAAGAACTCATCAACATAATCACTCTTGTCTGCAAAACACCAATGCGGTTAAATAAAAGTTTGGTGTCGGTTGTGTTCTTGAGTGTTTTGTCTTTTATAATTACAACAGAATCCTCCAATGCATCGATGGTCAAGTCACAAGAATTATGCGTATTGGGAGCGTCAGCAATCGTCCAGTTTTCGGGGGCAAACATGAAAATATGTTCTTTGCCCTTCTGATCCATGCTGTAACTTCTTAAAAGTCCAGAAATCACCAAATAGCCATTGCGGTTGACATCTCCACTCTTTTGGAGTATCTCACCTTTTTTAACATGAATCTGTTTCAATGTATTGGGTTTATCTCATTTTTCAGACAACCAGGACAGGCAATGATTGTCAAAATATTCAGTGTCAACTTGTCGCGTTTTCAATCGACAACAAATACTTTTTTCGCAGAACCATCGTCATAGATATAGAAAACCATTTGGCCCAACACCTCATTGACTTCTCTGCCAAGTTGATCAATGATTTTCACCAACTTCCGACTTACTTCTTGTTCTTCAATGTCTATGCTGCCGGAGGTGTCAAGGATGACATTGAATTCAACTCTTTCTGAGATGCAAGGATTCGCAGAACGCATGCGCCAGTTATAGAAGAAATAGTAGTAGTTGTATTGATTGTTGCTTGTGATGGTGGTACTTACAATACTCGCTAGGGAGCCTATCTCGTAGGGGAAATCAATATCTGCATCGGGAGCGTCACGCCAGAGTAGAGGCGTGTCATTTCCTGCGCGCAAACCATAACCCGCTCCAGCAGGAAGTTCTATATCAATGACAAATTCATTCCAACCTTCCAAAACTTCTTGAAACACTTCAGCAAATAAATTCCCATCTGTGTCTAATATTTGTATGCTCTGCAAGTCGTTTTCCTGAGCATAGACATCGACAGATTCGAATACGACGGGCTCAAATACATCAAATTCAAGCCAAAATCCATTGTTGTCATGGTATTGTCCATTGTTGAAGTCAGGCTCAGCTTCTCCGCCTACAGCATCCCATTCTCCGTCGCTATTTGCGGCCCATATCGTTTGGGGGAACAGTTCAAACGGCATTTCAAATGATTCACTTATGGTGATGGGTTCTGATGCGGTTTCGCTTTCATACCAAAATGTGCCTGGTTCATTTTGAAACACAACACCGACATCCTCCTGTATTGTTGTTTGTGGAATAGGAGGTATGATAATGAAGCAAGTGCTGTCATCAATTGTCGCTTCCGTTGAGAAGTTGCATGCGTCAATGTCCGTGCAGCCTAGGCAAAATAGCGCTTCGTTTTCGCATCCACCACAGATGTTAAATCCGACACACGAGCCATCGTCTACAGTTGCAGTTGAGTCAAAGTTGCATGCCTCTGGATCGTCGCAGCCAACACAGAACAACGCTTCGTTTTCACATCCCCCACAGATGTTAAATCCGAGACATGATCCATTGTCTTCTAGCGCGCTTGGGTCAAAGTTACATGCCTCTGGATCCATGCACCCCAAATCATTTAAATTCGTAGATACACCTAATAAATACAAGCCTTCTTCGATGTGAGAAACAGCAATGACGCCAGATGGGAAGTACGGATAGTTTGACCAAGTTCCGTTAAATTGAGCGGCATCGCTGGAGGGATAAAGATCGAAATATGCCACTTCTTCTAGCGTTCCATTGGCAATGTTTTCAGTGTCTAATATTCTCAATCCAGCTCTGTAATTGGATTGGTAAACAAACCCGTTGTGGGTATACATGTTGTGGTCTATTGCGGATGTGCTAGAAACGAACGTTCCTATGATTACAGGCGCGCTAAGATCTAACATGTCCCAAATAAACGTGGTTGTATTTATTCCGAGATTCTGTTCGTCGAGCTCGTCGTTGCTCAGAAAATAACGGTGGTCTTCTGTCAGCCATCCTTGGTGCGTATAAAATGCACCAGGATATCCAGTTCTACTAATTAAAGTGGTGTTGCTCGCATCTGTAACATCTGCAATGGTGACGGTGTTTTCGTTGCACGCAAATGCAATTTCTTTTCCCTGAAAATTTGTATCTGGTCCAGCGTAATTTACAACCTGGGCGTCGTGGGTATATCCGTCTTCAGAGAAGTCTCCGATTAAAGTAGGGTTTAAAGGGTCGCTTATATCTACGATGTGAAGTCCACCCTCGAACGTGTTTGTTCCCACTCCATATGCTCGCCCCGTGCTTTCATTGATGACGATGTTATGTGCATTGCCCCATCCACTGTAAAGTGCATCTTCCTCAAATAACAGGGGGGGAGAAGTGATATCTCTCAAATGTGTCAGATCGAATATCTGCATCCCATGTCCTCCCGCTTCTGAAACGATAAAAGCGTAGTTGTTGTAAACCTTAATGTCCCGCCAAGTAGAGCTCTGTGTTGCCGTAGGAAGCTCACCTAAATAAATAGGGTTTACAGGGTCCGTGATGTCTAGGAATGATGTTCCACTTGTTCTTCCAAGTAGGACATATTCTGCGCCATCTAGTGGGTCTACCCAGCCCCAGATGTCATTCATCGAGCCACCCCCCAAATCGTCACCATCTACAAACGATAGCAGATCGATGTATTCACAGGGGTAGGGTCCTGCCATTCCATTTACGCAAGGGGTTTGGGCAACAACTCCAACAGAAATGAAGAATAAAAAAGAGGTGTGTAAAATTCGAGTATACATGGTTCAATCATTGAGGTGTGTAAAAGTACATCAGTGACGTCTGTTATGAAATCGTCTCTGATGTTAAAAACATTTAATTGGTTGATCTCTGATTTTTATTTAACTCATTGTTTGTGAGTATACTATTTATCTCACCTCTCATTTTTCTGTAGGTCTTGTAAATAAAGAACATCATCTTTCGTTTATTTGGTCATTTTGTCATCTAACTTTCACGCATGAATTTTTCTAAAGCACTTACTGTTACACTGCTTATGGGCTTCATGTTTTGCGTGATTTTTGTCCTTACAAAAGAACAAACACTCCTTCCGCAACCAGGTGAACCAGCCACTGACTTTACCTATCCAGACAAAGACGGGAACGACGTTTCTCTTTCTGA
>CAWVRV010000072.1:0-9786 GCA_963932755.1 uncultured Flavobacteriales bacterium
CAAATTTACGATATAGAAGGCTACCTTCGCAACATGTCGACGATGAAACATCACACAAAAATAGGCCTTGCAGTCAGACACGTCAATCTTGGTGAAGTCGTCAGTACAGCCGTTTTTGAAATTGTGGCAAATCATTACCCAAAACGAGATGTAAACCTTTTGTCTACAGGCAAAATAGCTGAACTTTATGCAGTAGTACAGTGTGTTTCAGACCTTTTACGCGATGAAAATTGGCATCTACAACATGCGCAAAGTGGGGCGCCTCTTCTTTTTGAAAACGGCAAAAAAAGTGTCCTGTCGATATCTATAAGTCACACGACAGACAAAATAGAAGAAGGTGGAGTGGCCTATGCTGCGGTTATTCTATCTCGGGAAGCAGAAAAAATAGGCGTCGACATTGTATTAAAAGCTGATTTGAGAATAAAACGGATTGCGCAGAGAGTGATGCGAGATGAGGAAATAGCAACGGGAAGATTGGCTGAAGTTTGGGCTTGCAAAGAAGCAATGTATAAGGCGCTGGGACCACTACTGGATTTCAAAAAAGACCTAAAAGTCGATTTTGACAGTGAAAATGGGGACCTTGTTGTAGGTTCGGGATACAATTGGAAGATTTATCGTGAGGATAAAATCGTCGTTGCGTTGGGGCCTTTTTAAAGAAAATCGCTGGGAACTATATTGACCAAACGCAACAAGGGAACCCAAATGGATTCCCTTGTTGAAATAATAAGTCTGAACGGAAAGCGATCAGTAAATGCGATCTATCGCTCAATACCTTTGTGACGACGTTCTGTAGAAACACTTAGTTTCGCGCGTCCTTTGCGGCGGCGTGCATTAAGTACATTTCGGCCGTTTGAAGAAGCCATACGCTTACGGAAGCCATGCTTGTTACGGCGCTTACGAACTGAAGGTTGAAATGTTCTTTTTGGCATGATTTCTATTTTTCCCTTTAAAGAGGAGGGCAAAGATAGTAAACTCTTTCTAGTCTTACAACCCTATTTTAAGTGCTAAATTCGCGCTTAATGAAGAGTGAAAATACAAGGGAGACAGAAGTGCCTAAAAAGAATCGATTTAGAATGGCCGATTTACGTGGGTTTAAACAAATGTGGCCCTACCTAAGGCCTCATAAATTTGGCTTTGCATTTGGGATACTATTAATTTCAATCTCTAGTATTTTAACGCTATTTGTCACTCGATTGTGGGGGCAATTGGGAGGGGTAGGCATCATGGGAGATGCGACAAGTGACATTGAGACTGAGTTTGAAGGTGGGGTGTTGGGCGGTTTGGACCTTCACAATTTAGAATCCATCGGATGGACGATTGCAATTGTGCTTGTCATCCAAGCATCACTGAGTTTCTTGCGTGTGTACCACTTTGCAAATATGACTGAAAAAATGATGCTTACCATGCGTCGAGACACATTCGAAGCCGTGATAAGCATGCCTATGGATTTTTATCATGACAGACGTGTGGGAGATGTGAACAGTCGTATTTCTGCAGATATCACATCCATACAAGACACGTTCACGGTCACCCTGGCGGAGCTGATACGTCAAACCATTATCCTGTTTGGTGGAGTTGCAGCGCTCTCCTATTTCTCCGTCGATTTAACGCTCATGATGCTCGGGACTTTGCCCGTTGTGATTCTGGTTGCAATCGTTTTTGGGAAATTTATTAAACGTCTTTCTAAAGAAACACAAGATGAAATTGCATCTTCCAATGTCATTGTTCAAGAAGTTCTCACGGGAATAGTCAACGTAAAGGCCTTTGCAAATGAATGGTATGAACGCAATCGCTATACAGGAAGTATCAAGACCGTACGACAATTGGCGATGAAAGGAGCGATGGGACGTGGGGCTTTTGCGAGTTTCATCATCTTATTCATCTTTGGAGCGATTACCCTCGTCATTTTCAAAGGAGCTGCTTTAATGCAGTCTGGAGATTTGGCTTCAGAACATTTTTTCACTTTCCTTCTCATGACAGGTCTCGTTGCAGGGAGCGTCGGTGGTCTTGCGAGTCTTTTCGGTGTCGTCCAAAAAGGCCTTGGCGCAATCGATTCTCTCATGGAATTACTCAAAGAAAAACGTGAATTAGAAGGCCTCGAAGAAGAAGTCATTAAATACGATTTAAGGAAATCAATTAAATTCGAGAAGGTCAAGTTCTTCTACAATTCAAGAAAGGACCTGACGATTCTGCATGATTTATCGCTGGAGATAAAAGCCGGTGAACAAGTCGCACTGGTAGGACCCAGTGGCGCTGGGAAATCAACTGTAGCATCTTTGATGCTTCGATTTGAACAACCTGTCTCAGGCAGAATCACCATTGATGGAGAGAATGTGACATCTATGGAACTTCGGGGATTCCGAAAACGCATCGCATACGTGCCGCAGGAAGTGATCTTATTTGGGGACGATATCAGGGGAAACATCGCGTACGGAAAACTGGACGCCACCGACGAGGAGATTAAGCAAGCCGCAAAAAGAGCGTATGCGCTAGAATTTATTGAATCCTTTCCAGAAGGGTTTCAGACCTTGGTGGGGGAACGTGGCATACAACTCTCGGGGGGCCAACGCCAAAGAATCGCCATCGCGCGTGCGATTCTTCGAGATCCCGATATCCTGATACTTGACGAAGCGACCAGCGCACTAGACAATGTCTCGGAAAAAGAAGTTCAAGCTGCGCTAGAGGAACTCATGAAAGACCGAAGCACCTTAGTCATTGCCCACAGACTTAGCACAATAAAGAACGCAGACCGTATCCTTGTTCTAATCGATGGAGAAATCGTTGAAAACGGAACCCACGTAGACCTCATGAAAACGGAAGGAGCTTACTTCAGACATGTGAAATCTCAAGACTTTGACCTTCAATAATCTATGGGTATTTTGCTTCTCATAAAACAGCTTATCAACTAACTTGCAGACTATGGCAAAACGTGCACTTATTACGGGAATTACAGGTCAAGATGGCGCTTATCTCGCTGAATTACTGTTGGGTAAAGGATACGAAGTCCACGGTATTAAGCGAAGGGCATCTTCATTTAACACGAGCCGCATTGATCATCTGTATCAAGATCCACACGAGAAGGATGTGAAACTCAAACTCCATTATGGAGACATGACTGACTCCTCTAATTTAATCAGAATAGTACAAGAGGTGCAGCCAGATGAAATTTACAATCTTGCAGCCCAAAGCCATGTACAAGTGAGTTTCGAGACCCCTGAATACACGGCAGATGTAGATTCTCTTGGCACGCTTCGTCTTCTCGAGGCGATTCGAATTTTAGGTCTTGAAAAAACGTGTCGTTTTTACCAAGCAAGCACTTCTGAATTGTATGGAAAAGTCCAAGAAACGCCGCAACGAGAAACAACGCCTTTTTACCCACGTTCACCCTATGGAGTCGCCAAATTATACGCCTATTGGATTGTGAAAAACTACCGAGAAGCTTACGGAATTCATGCAAGTAACGGGATCCTTTTCAACCACGAAAGCCCCATACGAGGGGAGACTTTTGTGACCCGTAAAATCACCCGCGCAGCTTCTAGAATTAAAATGGAACTGGAATCATGCCTGTACCTAGGCAACTTAAACGCACGTCGAGATTGGGGGCACGCGCGCGATTTCGTGGAAGGGATGTGGAGAATGTTACAACAAGATGTCTCTGATGACTACGTCCTCGCTACAGGCACTCAGATTTCGGTACGCGATTTCACCCAGCAAGCATTCGAAGAGACGGGTGTCACACTGAAATGGCAAGGTGAAGGAGCAAACGAAGAAGGTGTATGTTCCAAATCTGGTGCTGTTTTGGTGAAAATAGATCCTCGGTATTACAGACCGGCAGAAGTTGACACGCTGGTTGGAGACGCGTCAAAAGCATTCTCAAAGCTCGGTTGGAAAGCAACTACACCGTGGAAGGACATGTGTGCCGAAATGGTTACCGCAGATTTGCGGGATGCTCAACGCGAGAGCCTGTTGGCAATCTCAGGGCTTTAACATCAGCATCCCTGTTGTGTTGTGAATTTATTCTGACAACAATGGCGCTCGAAGGGCACCCATAAGTCTGGAGACTTCGAGGTAAGCACCTCGCCAAACAAACAATGCGTTCAACTCGTTGACTCTTGCTCTCTGAAGGGCAATCTCCAAAGTCCGATAGTCAAGGGCATTTATGACACCGTTTTTATAGGATGTTTCAGCAATTTCAAGAGAGGTTAGCGCGTTTTGAGCAGCCTTCACACTCAGATTATACACGGAGACACCTAAGATGTATTTGTCATAAGCGTTGCTCGACAAAGAGCCCGCTTGATTCATCGCTTGTTCCTGATCAATGGCAGCAATGTCAGCCTGAATTTTCGCTGAGGAAATTGCACGACGTGTTGCACCGCCATTAAAGAGGTTGAAGTTCAGCGTAAGAAATGCCGAGGTGTTTACGGAACGAGCAGTCCCTGAAAACTCTCCAAAGGACCCCTGTGATACTGCATCAGAGAACGAGGCGTTAAATCCGACCACGGGATAAAGAAAAGCTTGGGCTTGCTTGACTCCCTGACGGGCAATGTTTTCGGAAATAATGGCATTTTGGACACTCGTATTGTCTTGAAGAACTGCTGCTCTAACATCTATTGAGTTCGGCAATGAAGGAGGAGACTTCAGGACGTCTGTGAGGATCCACAAGGAATCTTCTGAATCTCCCATCAATAGATTGAGATTCCTGAGAGAAGATTTAACTGCAACACCTTGTTGAAGCCAAGAAGTACTGTCTGCAAGAATCGCATTCTCAAATTGAAGCCTGTCAAACGTACCCGCAGCCCCATAAGATTCACTCCACTTGATTTCGAGCAATCTGTCACGACTGAGGGACATCGATTCTGCGAGAACATTCAAAAGCTCAGTTTGAAACAGAACGTTGTGATACGCCAAATCAACAGCCTCTACCGTTTGCTCGACAATCAAAGATGCTTGACCTGAAGATTGCGCCTCAAGAAGCTCAAGCCTTGTTTTTGAAGCATACATCCCCAAGCCATCAAAAAGAGTCCAGTTTAGCGTGAGGGAAGAATTTACGCTTTCTGATTCGATTATTTCTTGAAGAAATGACGCCGGGTTTCGCGTTTGGTCTGAAATCGCTGAGGAACCCGCAATTGAAGTCGAGAGAGAGGGAAGCGCTCCAGCTGCACCCCAACTGTTATTGACGGAAGAAATATCCGAGCGTAAACGAGCGATGCGAATGCCAAAGTTTGATTCAAGAGATCGGTTAATTGCCTGATTGAGGCTCAAAGGAGCTGCAGAAGTCAATTGTGCATGAGTGCACGTTGGATGTGCGAAAAAAGAGGCTGCAAATAAAATCGCTGTGAGTTGGAGTGCTTTTTTCATTTCTCAATAAAATCAAGAGGTGTTGAACGTTCAGACTCCAATTCTGCATTGAGATGCTGTTCTCGAATTGCGGGTTCAGCATCGAGAGATTTCAGCCACCTTCCATCACTAATCCAAATCCAGGTTCGATGCAACGGGTTAATCCATTGTAAGTAGATGGGAAGCAGTATCAGAATAATGACCGTCACGAACAGCAAACCAAAGGCCACTGAAATGGCCATAGGAATAAGAAATTGGGCCTGGAAACTCTTATTGAGCATAAGTGGAGCAAGTCCAGCCACAGTCGTCACTGAAGTGAGAATAATCGGACGAAACCTATTCATCCCCGATTCCCATATCGCTTCTCTTACCGTCATACCATCTTTCAGATAACTGTTATATGCAGCAACAAATACCAATGCATCATTCACAAGTATTCCTATTAAAGCGAGCATTCCAAGGACAGAGAATAAACTAATTTGTGCATCAAGGAGCCAATGCCCAATACTGATGCCGACCAAACCAAAAGGAATCAGACCGAATACGGCCATTCCTTGGAGTGGGGATCTGAACGTTAAAACGATCACAAAAAACATCAAGGCAAAAATGAGCGGCATCACTTTTTTAATGGAATTTTGAGACTTCGTCACCTCTCGGTTTTGACCTTCATAACTCACAGTTACGGAAGGGTAGCGGGCCAGAATTTGTGGAATGATCACTGCCTTGAGCTCGTCGTTAATATCTTTCGCACTTGCTTTGGGCCCAGAGAGGTCGGCACTCACTTTTACCTCACGTTGTCCGTAAATCCGATTGATCGCCGTTACGCCACGTTCGACGTTAATTTTACACACTTCTGTAAATGGAATTTCATCTCCATTCACTGTCCGAAGTCTGAAATCCTCCAAAGACCCAATGGACGCTCTGTCACGTTCATCAAGTCTCACCCAAACCCTCACTTCGTCTCGTCCACGTTGTAATCTTTGGACCTCTTGCCCAAAAAATGCTTGACGAATTTGTGCCAAAAGCTCTTGTTCATTGAACCCCAATTGATACGCACGTGGCAAAAGTGTTACACTGATTTCCTGAAGACCCGCCTGATTGCTGTCAGTGACATCTTTGATGTCATCACGCTTATTCATTTCTACTTTCAGCTCGCGTGTGGCCGCTTCTAATGTTTCAAGGTCATTGCCTAAAAGAGACACCGACACCGCCCTTCCAAAAGGCGAAAACGCTGTGAAATTTAAATTCTCAGCCCCATAAACAACACCCACTTTCTCACGGATCCTCGCACTGACATCTGTACTCATAACGCCTCTGTTTTCTCCGTCCAAAAGCTGAACATACAAAGAGCCGGTATGTGATGCAGGGCCTATTTTTTTATCTATGGCAAGAACGATTTCTAGACTGTCTGTTCTGTCAGCATTGTACTCCTCATTTACCTCCCAAACAGCAGCTTCAATTCTGTTCAATTGCTCAAGGGTAATGTCCTCTCTTGTCCCAGACTGCATATTTAGGTTGACCGTCAGAAAGTCACCTTCAATAAATGGAAAGAACGTTGTCCTTACAAATCCACCACCAATAAGTCCTGGCACACTAATCAGAAAAATTGAGACAATTACAGAAAATGAAATCCAAGGCTTATCCAAAGTGAACTTTAGAACAGGCGCATAAAGTTTGTCTCTAAATCCATTGAGAAATTTGCGCATCCCTCGCTCTAGTTTGTTTGGCTTAAACTCTCGCCTTAGTGCCTTGGAGTTTCCAACATGGGCAGGGAGAATAAATGCGCCCTCGATGAGAGAGAAGATCAATGTCAGGATAATGACGGTGGCCATATCCTGGAAAATATCTCCCAGCTTGCCCTCGATATAAAAGAACGCAGAAAAGGCAATCACCGTCGTAACAATGGCCGAAAAAACGGCCGGCAATACTTCCATTGTACCCTCCACTGTGGCATCCATTCTTGAATATCCGCGCTCGTATTTTCTATAAATATTTTCGGCAATGACGATGCCGTCATCCACCAGGATTCCGATCACGAGGATCATCCCAAATAAGCTCACCACGTTAATGGTAATCCCAGCCATGTCTGCAAACATGAACATGCCGGCAAAAGAAACGGGAATTGCCAAAGCCACCCAAAACGCAAGACGAAGATTGAGAAACAATGCCAGAAATAACAACACAAGAAGAAACCCTATGATTCCATTGTTTACGAGCAGATCAATCCGTTGATTCAGCACAACAGATTGGTCTCTAACAATGTTTATTTCAAGAACATCTTCCCTGTCATTAAAGGCTTTAATATATGCGCGTACATACTCGGTGACGTCCAATATGGACTCCGAGTTCAAGCTATTTACCGTAATACTCACTGAGGGATTGCCGTTGTACCAATTCCTTGTTGGGTCGTTGTCAGCCCAACGATTTCTTACCTCTGCGACATCTGAAAGACGAATTATCCTGCCATCTCTGTCGGCTCTGACTACGATGTCATTTAAATCTTCAGCGGAGTAGTTCTTAAACCTGCCCCTCACAATTAACTCCTCCTTGTCCGTCTTAATTCTGCCACCCGTCGTTTCAATATTTGTATTCCGAACAGCTTGAGCGACTTGAGCGACAGTAATCCCCAACTCACTTAGTCTGTCATCTCGGACTGAAATTTCAATTTCTTCTTCCGGAAATCCCGAAAGGAGAATCTGGGAGATGTTGTTTGAAGATCTTAAATCTTCTTCAATTTTTCTCGCTGTTTTTTTAAGTAAATACAAATCTTCAACACCAGAAACAGCTAAAATAATGGCGACATTTTCTGGATCCTGCTTAAAGATAATAGGCGGTTCCATCCCTACAGGAAAGGAAGCGATACGGTCTACTGCATTCTTAACATCTTGGAGCGCTTGGTCGGTTTTATTTGATTGTTTGACTTCTACAACAATACTTCCTGCATTTTCTATGCATGTTGAAGTGACAAGGTCAATATTCGCGACACCTTGGAGATTCTCCTCGATTTTCGCAACGATCCCCTTCTCTATTTCTTCAGGAGAAGAACCAGGATATACAACTTGAATGACAACTATTTTCGAATCAACTTCCGGAAAGAAATTGGATCTTAAACTCGACATTCCAACGAACCCAGAAACCAAGATCGCAAACATCAGCAAATCCCCAACGATATGATGTTGGACGAAAAATTTAATGACTTGTCTCATTACTCAGCGATGCTTTCGCCAACAGAAACTGGCATCCCCAGATAAGCGCCTGTTATAGGGTCTGACAAAATCAGCGTCCCGTTTGGCATGCCACTTACGATCGACGTTTCAATGGATCGAAATTCCTGAACGACAGACATTTTTGCGAGTTCATTTGAGTTGACAACAAACACCTTCTCTTCCCCATCGATTAAATTCCTCTGAATTTCAAATGCATTTTCAATCTCTGATGACTCAATAAAACCTGAAAGATATCTGCCATCACGCATTTGGTCTTGCCTATTTTCAGATGCACGAACCTTACAAAAAACGGTTGCTGACTGAGTGGAGGCATTCACATTTCCCGCAATACGATCAACCTTCCCTTCCGCAACGACAAGATCATTCTCGTCATGAAAGATCACCTTATCTCCAATTTTTATCGTTGCCAAATACCTTGAATGGACCGCTGTTTGGATTTCGTAAACGTCCGTACCTACAAACAACCCCAAGGGCTGGCCCGCTCTTACCAGAGCGCCTGGTTTGACCAAAGCTTGAGCGACAAAACCATCAAAAGGTGCTCTAACAGTAAATTTAGACACCCTCTCCTCCGAGGCTTTTATACTGTAAAAACTGGCTTGTACTCCTCGATTTACAATGAAATACTCTTCTCTCTTACTTTCTGGGGCCGGGAGTGAAGGCAACGCTTTTGTGACATCTATGCTTTCTACATACTGTTCCCAAATCTCAATTCTTTCCGGAAAATCTACTTGAATACTTGCAAGCATCCCCGTTACCAGTTGTAAGTATACAGATCGCGCACTTGTAAGATTTGATCTTGATTCGGAATCGTCCAGATTTAGAATGATTTCTCCCTCCTTAAAAAATTTACCCTCGCGAAAATCCTCGCCCATCAGACTTAAGACGCCGTTTACTTCTGAAAAAAGATCGATCCTATTCCAAGCCTGAACGCGACCTTCCACAGGCACTTTCGGAGTGACCTGCGTATTAAAAACAACAGTCGTTCGAACAGGTCTCGCCATTGTTTCTGGCAACGTAACACTTGGAGACTGCTTCATCCCTATGAGACTCTGCATCATGAAGAATCCCACAAATAGAATTAGGACACCTGCGAGTAACCTCAGGACTTTTTGTAACAATGGAGACATGAATTATTCGTTTGAGTGCAAAAGTACCTCAATTAATATGTATCAAGGTCAATTGGACGCATTACACCAAACCATTTTAAGACTTTTTGGCCGAT
>CAWVRV010000073.1:0-9074 GCA_963932755.1 uncultured Flavobacteriales bacterium
GGAAGGAATCTATCCAAAGTCTTGCTGATGGAAGATTTGAAATGGAAGTTGAATACAACGATGGGGCATGGATGGGGATAGACATTTGAGTGGGTGTTTTGTGTTATAAAACTTTACCCTACAAATGACATAACTTGCTACTCAATGTATTTACGTAGCACTTTTACCTGCGTTTTTTCTAAGAAAAACCGTTTAATTCTCGAGACTTCTTGATGCTTTCAGATAATTTTTCTTTCAAAATAGATGGTGCCAAAACCTTTACTTCTGACGAATAGCCTAGAATCCACTGTATTAATTCATACGTTATAATCACGTTCAGGGTCACTTGAATGGAAGATTCGGATTTGGATATTTTCTGCGATTCATGCAACGGTTTAGAGGACAGGTATCTTGCAAGAATGGGGTTGCACTCAAAAACCACTTCGACTGGAGGTGAATCATCAATGACGGTGATGCCTATTGTGTGTGTGAAATACGTTTCGGAATTAAAGTCCAACGACTGAGTGAAAGTGTCGCTTTCGTCAGATTTTATTTTTATGATTCGATCACAGCCGAAGGTTCGGATTATTTTACGTGCTGGATCCCACGCGATTAAATACCAACTGTTTCTGTATTCCTTCAGTAAGTATGGGTGAATCTCGTATGCTGTTTCTACATCAGACGAAAATTTACGATAGGTGATTTCGGCTGGAAAATGATTTCTTGCTGCATGGAGAAGCGGTGCTAGGTTTTGCGACCCTCTCGCAGAGGGCGTAGATTCAAATTGCATATATCGATCCACATTCGTGGTGTCAAGGTTTGGAGCGACAGAGAGTCGGTCTGCGATTTTGCCTATGGCCAAATCAAATTGCTTAAAAATGGGGAGATCTCTGAATTGAATCAATGTATTTGCAGCAAATCGAATGGCATCGATGTCGTCCTCGTTGAGCTGTATTTCGTTGATGCTGTATCCTTCCTCTTCATAAAAGTATCCGCGTTTGTCTCTGTGGTAAGAAATAGGAGCGTAGTATCCCAACTCGGACTCATTCCGCATCGCCCAAATATCTTTCTCTATTGTTGATTCACTAATGTTTACACCATCACTGCCATATAAAGCTTCCTCACAAGCGGATCGCAAATCCTCCTTGGATGGAAATGGATTTCGTGTGTTGCTGATGCATCTGTCAATAATACGATAACGGAGTAATGCGTATTTGTTAGCGGGCATTGTTGATCTATGAGTTTAATTTATAACGGGTAATCCCAGCGAGACCTCGTGGAACATATTGCGGGTCGTGGGTTGTCGGCAACCCAACGCGAGGGTAGGTTCTCCCTGTATTGTGCATGTGGAAACAGTTTTTGTATTCCCCTCTACGAAGTCGATCCCCATATGTGATGTTAATCCAGTTGACTCCGTGGTAAACCCCTCTGTCGCCTCTGATGTCACGAATTTGCACATCGAGTAAAATACATTTATACCCCATCAGCTGGAAGGGCCCCCAAGAGGTCGCAAGATTCCTTAGCGCTTCGTCAGAGGCATCGGCAAGGTGTGATGGAGTGATGTTCTCGTAGTTCTTGCGCTTGCCATCGCGGACTGCTTGAAGACGTCGGAAAACATGCGGTTCAAATCGTTCGCCTGCGGGTCTTATCCCTGAGCATTCCAATTGAATAAGTGCCATTAAGTATTCATAGGGCAAATTGAATGCCGCGGCTGCAGTTTGCACATCCTCAGAGTAATTGTCCACAACCGATGCAGATCCTGCTTTGTCGCTTGAGGATTGCCAGGGGTTAACAAAATGTGAGTTGTAGTATATATATCCAAAATAAAGTGCACCGAAAATGAAGAGCGCTCCCAATCCATGAAACATTCTGGAGTTGGGACGATTCTTTGATTGAACCCTTCGTTTTTTATGTTTTTTCTTCGCCATTTATAATGCCCCTACAATCAAGGTGTGAATTAAATGGATGATTGGTAGAATAACTAGCGAGGGGAGTAAATCTATCATTTTAAACGATTTAATATCCATGAGGTCTATTCCCAAGGCCAAAAGTAAAATCCCTCCGGTTGCTGTAAGGTCCAGTATGAGTTCTGGCGAAATACTTTGGCCAAAACCCATGAAAAACAATGTCAATCCACCTTGAATAAGGAGAACCCCTATTGCAGAAAACAGAACGCCTTTCCCCAAAACTGCGGATAGAAAGAAAGAGCTGATTAGATCCATCGTCCCTTTAATAAAAAGCAAATGTGACTTCCCATTCAATCCCTCCTCCATGCATCCGATTAATGTTAAGCCTCCGACACAAAACAACACAGTCGCTTTAATGAACCCTGAACCCAGAGAGGGTTCGGTCACCGAATTTCCGTCGGGATTTCCTGATGAATCTTTGTCGAATCTAGAAGTAAATTTTGTCAAACGATCGTGAAGAGAAAGTGTTTGGCCTAGAAGGGTGCCCAACACCAAAGAGAGGAAAATGTCAATGGGTTCAAGCATCCCAGTGATCATATCTACACTTAATGCGACGGTAAATAGACCAAATACTACAAGTATTTTCGTCTGATTTTTATGGGAAATATATTTCTTGGAGAGCAGGCCTATTGTCGATCCGGCAGCAACTGCAGCAGCATTGAATAATGTTCCTATCATATCGTTGTCTTCATTCTACGGTCCCAAGTTACATTTGTAGAACCGTATTCAAAATGTATGCGGGTAAAACTAGATATAAAGCGGTGAAATTTACCCTTGAAAAGAAGGATACAGGCTCAAGTGCGCGCGCGGGGTCTTTGGAAACAGATCATGGAGTGATCAAAACCCCAATTTTTATGCCCGTCGGCACAGTCGGTTCTGTGAAAGCAGTTCCTCAATCTGCACTTATAAATGACATTAATGCGGAGATCATATTGGGCAATACCTATCACCTTTATTTAAGGCCAGGTATGGATACGATGGAGAAGGCGGGTGGCCTGCATAAGTTTATGAGCTGGGACAGGCCTCTTCTAACAGACAGTGGCGGGTATCAAGTTTACAGTCTGGCCAACAATAGAAAGTTAACCGAAGAAGGAGCTACGTTTCGCAGTCACATCAATGGAGATTTGATGTCATTCACCCCGGAAAGCGTGATGGATATTCAGCGTACAATTGGTGCAGATATTGTTATGGCCTTTGATGAGTGTCCCCCACATCCCTGTTCAAAAGAGTATGCCAAAACATCCATGCAGCGCACGCACCGTTGGTTAGATAGATGTGTGAACCGCATGGCAGAGACCGAGCCCAAGTACGGATTTAATCAAGAGCTATTCCCTATTTTACAAGGAGGGTCCTATGAAGACTTGAGGAAAGAATCTGCAGAATATATTTCTAAAGTAGATGCAGCAGGTTATGCGATTGGTGGACTTAGTGTGGGTGAGCCTACAGAGGAAATGTACAAGACTTGTGATTTGGTTTGCGGGATACTTCCAGAAGACAAGCCCAGATATTTAATGGGTGTTGGAACGCCGGCAAATATTTTAGAGAACATTGCGTTGGGAGTAGATATGTTCGATTGTGTAATGCCTACAAGGAATGCGAGGACTGGTACGTTATATACTTGGGGAGGCATTGTGAATATCAAGAATAAGAAATGGGAGGATGATTTTTCTGCATTGGATCCGTTGGGTTCTGCAAGCGTTGACAAGATGTATAGCAAGTCATACGTGAGACATCTGATTCGAGCGAATGAATTGGTGGGCATGTATATTACCAGTATTCACAACCTCAGTTTTTACTTGGACTTGGTTCGAGAAGCTAGAAAGCATATCATACAGGGAGATTTTGTTGCCTGGAAAAATAAAATGGTGGTTCAGATTTCTCAAAAACTTTAATGTGATTCATTGCCAGTGACGCTCCTTGATCGATATATCATACGTAAGTTTTTAAAGACTTTTTTCTTTATGTTGGGGGTGTTCTGTATCATTGCGGTTGTTTTTGATTTGGTTGAAAATATCGGTCGATTAATCACGAATGGTGCCCCGCTGTGGGAGACGGTAAAATATTACGCTGCTTTTTGTTTCTTTTTTGCCAACCTGTTAAGTGGGTTTATCGTGTTCTTGACCATCGTTTGGTTTACGAGCAGACTTGCCCAGCAAACAGAAATCATTGCCATGTTGAGTGGAGGTATGGCCTTCAGACGTTTCTTGAGACCTTATTTTGTCGCCGCTTCTGTCTTGGTGGCACTTTCTCTCTTGCTTACCCACTGTGTCGTTCCACTTGCAAATCAGAGCAAACTAGACTTTGAGATGCAATGGATTCATGTCGACTTTCATGTGAAAGACCAAAACCTTTATCGAGAAGTTTCCCCTGGAACGATTGCATACTTTAGAAGTATTACGTACAGCAGAAAAACGGGGTACAGATTCCAATTGGAACGATGGAATAAGGACAACACCAGATTGGAACAGAGTATAAGTGCAGCAAAGGGGACGTGGATGGAGAAGGATAGTTTGTGGCGACTAGTGAACGTTCATGTTCGAGAGTTCAATGAAAATGGTACAGAGTCTTTTAAGTTTGTCAATCAACTGGACACACTTTTACCGATGAAACTGGATGATTTTGCCCAAAGGGCCGAAATTGTAAACAGTATGACGACTTCTGAGCTCACGAGCTATATCGACAAGGTGAAATTGCGTGGCGCAGATACTTCTTCGTTTGAGCTGACCAAACACGCGAGGACGTCCACTCCTTTTGCGATTTTCGTTCTCACCTTGATCGGCGTAGGTATTGCCGCTAGAAAACAAAGAGGTGGTATCGGCGTTCATCTATTTATTGCGGTACTTGTTGGTTTTACGTTTGTATTTACATCACGTATCATTTCTGTCTATGCTGCCACAATGACAATCCCTGATTTCTTGCCTGTAAGTGATGGAGGAATACAATTGTTGGCGTCGTGGCTCCCCAATTTACTCTACCTATGTCTGGGCTTCTATATTTATGCCAAAGCTCCGAAATAAACAAAAAACCCCTCTTTAGATGCTTTTTCAGCAGCTTTTTGAGCCATTTCTGTCATTTTAGAGTCTTTTAGAGTATTCCCTGTTTTTTCAAAGATTCCATACACGGAGGATCCGCTTCCTGTCATCTGAATGTAATCTGCACCAGAATTTTTCATGAGTTGAAGCGCTTTTTTGACCGGCTCAAATCTGTTTGTGACAGGGGTCTCAAAATCATTTATGAATACGCCACTCCATTTCTCAACAGGAGAGTCTAAGAGGTCGTTACTGTGCTTATTCATGTGTTGAGGAACATGGTGCACCTGGTGTTCTTTCTTGCGCTCATCCTCTTTCAGCCAAGCAAAGGCTTCTGAAGTGTTGATATGGACACGTGGATGTATGATGAGAATCATCATCTCCTCAAGTCGATGCGCCCCTTGTTCATTGAGAATTGGGGTGAGGATTTCTCCTCTTCCCGTGACAAATGATGTTCTGTTTTTTACAAAAAAAGGACAGTCACTTCCCAACTCCTCAGCATAGTTCTCCAGGGAGTCCTCGCTTAATCCCAGTCTGCAAATTTCGTTGATTGCCTTCAGCATAAAAGTGCCGTCCGAACTCCCTCCTCCAAGTCCTGCACCTGTGGGGATGATTTTATGCAGTTTTGCTTCTAAGGCTGGTAGACTAAATTGTTTAGACAATATCTGATGTGCTCTGACGATGGTGTTGTCTTGAATGCTGCCATTCACATCTAGGCCAGAACATTCAAATTTCAATTCTCCTTCAGCTGCATTGTCTAGTTTATGAACTTCTAGAATGTCACACAGTTGTGTAGCAACGAAAATACTTTCAATATTGTGGAACCCATCTTTCCGTCTGGCGAGAACTTTTAGTCCCAAATTGATTTTGGCAGGAGGGAAGTAAATCAATTAATCAAAGTATCCAAAACGTTTCAGTTTGCCTTCATCATTCCGCCAGTCCTTATCCACTCTCACATATAGATCGATGAAGACTTTCTTTCCTAGGAACGATTCAAGTTCTTTTCTAGCATCGGTACCTACCCTCTTGATCATATTTCCTCCAGCTCCTATGACAATCATCTTTTGAGATTCTCTGGCCACTCTAATCTCAGCCCTAATATGAAATATATGTGGCTCCTCCCTGAACTCTTCGACGACAACTTCACAGCTGTAGGGTATTTCTTGCTTGTAATGCGTCAGAATCTTTTCTCGGACGATTTCAGACACAAAAAACCGCATAGGCTTGTCAGTCAATTCATCCTTGGGAAAGAAAGGATGTGCCTCTGGAAGACGATCGACAATGCTATCGAGTAAAGTATCTACATTAAAATTGTGGAGCGCACTGATCGGAGCTACTTGTGCTCTCGGTATTTTCTTTTTCCAATAATCAGCTCTTTTCATGGCCACCTCTTGGCCCTCCAAATCAACTTTATTAATTAAAACAAAGACCGGGATGTCCATGTTGGCGATTTTGTCAAAAGTAGCTTCGTGTGCCATTGTATCCTCGTAAACATCAGTCACAAGAATAAGAATATCCGCATCTTGAAGAGCGGTTTTCACAAACTTCATCATCCCTTCCTGCAGTTTGTATGCGGGATCAAGGACACCGGGGGTGTCGCTGTACACGATTTGCCAATTGGGCTGGTTGACAATGCCCATGATGCGGTGGCGTGTTGTTTGGGCTTTCGCATTGATAATGCTAATATTCTCCCCTACAAGACGATTCATAAGTGTACTTTTCCCTACGTTGGGAGAGCCTACAATGTTCACAAAGCCTGCTTTGTGTCCTTCAGGATATTCTGCCCCTGCAGGCATTGGAGGTAGATCTGGGAGACCTACTCCTTCGGGTTGTGTTTTTTCTTCGCTCATATTCGTGGATACAAAGGTACGATGATGCAAGGCGTCGTCTACTCTTTAAGCCAAGCGATCAGCATAAGCCTTTGCGCTTCGTTAAGCCTGGCATCTGCATGTGTGATTTTGTATGTCAGAATGGGCATCCACTTCTTTTCAATCAGCTCGGCGGACTTGTTTTTCAGGGAGTCTTTCTGCGCGGGTGTATATGTGTCCCAAAGTGAAAAATTTACTTTTGATCTGCCGTTGTTGATGTGCCCCTCCAGCCACCAGCTTACCGGAGCAACATTGCTGTACCAAGGATATTGGGTTTGGTTTGAATGGCAGTCGTAACATACGGATTGGATGAGCTTTGTTACATCCTGAGGCGCTTCTTCTATCGCAAGGAAGTCCGATTCTGGCGTGATTTTAACAGGCGTCTTATCTGTCGTTTTCAATTGTATTGCTACGAAAACGATGAGTAATGTTATGAGTACACTGCGTTTGCTAGGTCTTTTAATCATTTGGTGAAGATATTATATAAGTTGATAAATGAACAAAAGCCGATTCGTGAGAATCGACTTTCGTTCATTACATCGTTTCGCATGGGGTTTAATTGTGCTGTGCTCCCTCACCCCTGTGCTGTTATTTTTCAGGTTCCAGTTCCAACATCAGTTTTTGAATATCGTCTGCTTTAGCTGCTGCTTCATCACTCAACTTTCTATTCTTTGTCGAGAGCACAAAGGCCTGCTGCATGAGTTTTTTATATTCAGCATCTAGTTTTTCGTACTTGGATTTTTTTCTAAAAAAACGAATCATGTGTTGAATATTTTGTTTAAAGCAACTTTACGATAATCGAAAACGGTCTTAAGTTTTCTTCGAATAAATATGAAGTTGACGAAGTCACCGATAATTCCAAAGGGCAGTGCGTACGTGACGATGTCTGTCATGCGTACATGATGTTCGTCAATCACTTGAAACAAATGTTGATGATGCCATAATTTATAGGGTCCATATACCTGTTTGTCAATGAAGTAGTTTTGTTTTTTTACATGACTGATTTCTGTCACCCACTTGACACCTATGTTAAGAAGTGGGGTAATTCTATAGGTAATGATCATTCCTTCTGTCATCTCCGTATGTGTTGATGTCATCATCTTAAAGCCAAGTTTTGAAGGCGTTAGCTTTTTAAGATTTGAAGGATCAGATACAAAATTCCATAGATTATTTATATCAGTCTTTACAACCTGTTCATCGTGTATTTGGTAGTAACCCATAATGGCTTTCTGCTTGATGAGTTATTGGAACTCAACAAATCTTTTCACTGTTTTTCCAGACTTATAAATATCCAATACAATTGTATTTGTGGTGTTGAAATTGATTTCTCTTCCTGTGATATCTACGCTGTATAAATAGATGTCATTTTCAACTGTTGTGTTAAATTCAGTGATGTTATTAACGGTTGTTTCGATCACTGCATCAATGACATGCACAACACCGTTGTCAGCTTCGATATCTGCGACAATCACTGTTGCATTGCCAATCATGACGACGCCATCTGCGATCGACACCATCACTTCACCTCCTTGCAGTGTTGTAATCATCAATCCATCTGACAAATCTGTGCTCATTGTAGTACCTGAGACGACATGGTTTAGCAATATTTGCGTGAGGAGTCCAGTTGGATCTGCGAGCAATGTTGCAATCACGTCTGCAGGAATTAAGCTGAATGCATCATCTGTCGGCGCAAATACTGTAAATGGTCCCTCAGACGCAAGTGTTCCATCTAATCCTGCTGCGACAATTGCTGTCTCTAGTGTGTTGTGCACATCTGAGTTTGCAATAATGTCGAATACTGTGTTGGTTGGCATTTCAGGCTGTAATATCGCGTCGATTACGTGGACAACGCCATTGTCAGCTACTATGTCAGCGACAATCACTGTTGCATTGTCAATCATGACCACGCCATCTGTGATGGATACCATCACTTCGCTTCCTTGCAAAGTTTCGATCATCATGCCATTTGACAGGTCTGTGCTCAATGCTGTTCCTGACACGACATGGTTCAATAGTATTTGAGTCAATAGTCCAGTTGGATCTGCGAGCAAAGTTTCAAGAATATTTGCAGGTACTAAGCTGAATGCATCATCTGTCGGCGCAAATACTGTAAATGGTCCCTCGGACGCAAGTGTTCCATCTAATCCTGCTGCGACAATTGCTGTCTCTAGTGTGGTGTGCACATCTGAGTTTGCAATAATGTCGAATACTGTGTTGGTTGGCATTTCAGG
>CAWVRV010000074.1:0-8644 GCA_963932755.1 uncultured Flavobacteriales bacterium
GAATTTCAGCATCTCCTAACGCAATTCTACAGAATTTCAATGCGCCGCCTACAGGACTTACTACTATTTCAGAGGAGTCGATGCCTGGGGGTAACAATTCTTCTACATCGGCTTTTTCCAACCAAGATGTAACCATCCGGTATGGCCTTTGGATTTCTTTGCTTTGTATAGATGTTAAGTTGGAACCATCTAACTGTGCTGATGAAACTCCTTTCCCCAAGGCTCCAATATATATTGTGTTTGCCAGTGGGTCAGCGACAACACCTATGATCGGTCCGGATTCATCACAGAGCGCAATGTTTATGGCAAACCCTGTTCTGTTGCTTACAAAAGATTCAGTCCCGTCCAGTGGGTCAATTAAGAAATAATGTTTCCATTTTTTTCGCTTTTCGAATGGGGGTATTTCAGATTCTTCACTGATGATGGGAATGCCTAAAGGTTTTAAGATGTCAGATATTATTTTTTCGGAAGCATAATCGGCATTCGAGACCACCGATCCGTCTTCTTTTGATGTAATATTCAACGCTTTATCGGAAGTGTTTAAAGCGGCAAGCAGAACGTGGGATCCCGCACTTGCAGCCTTCAGGCAATCGACAATGATTTGATCAAAAAGTTTCTTAGGAATCATGCCGGTAAGGTACTTACATTTGCACTGATGCAGGGGTGCTGTAAAGCTGAGATTATACCCTTCGAACCTGACCGAGTAATATCGGAAAGGAAGATGTCAAGTGTGTAGCACACCCGCGTCATTTTTATTCATGTTTAATTTATACTGCTATGCGCAAGATTTTTATTTTTGGATTGTTTCTGACCCCGCTTGTTTTTCAATCTCAAATAGATTCAATCAATGTTTTGAAACCTGCTGCGGTTTCTGCTGTGACTTCTGACGACCGGTCTCCTTTTGCATTTACGAACTTAGATGCGGATGAATTAAACGCACGAGATGCGGGTCAGGATTTGCCGTTTTTATTGAGATTGACACCTTCTGTAGTCATTACCTCAGATGCCGGAAATGGAATTGGATATACTGGAATGAGGATTAGGGGTTCTGACGCGAGCAGAATCAATGTCACGATCAATGGCGTACCGCTCAATGATTCGGAATCTCAGAATGTGTACTGGGTTGATTTGCCAGATTTGGGTGCGAGTGTCTCGGGACTACAAATCCAAAGAGGTGTAGGTACAAGTACTGTTGGACCGGGTGCCTTTGGAGGTTCTGTAGCCGTAAATACGCTTGGAGATATTGTAAAGCCAAACGTGAAAGCTGTTTTGGGGATGGGAAGTTTTAATTCGAACCGTCAGAGTGTAAGTTGGAATACTGGGATGCTTGGAGATGGCATTTCTTTTGATGGAAGAGCGTCTCATATTTCATCGGATGGATACATTGACAGGGCTTCAAGTGAATTAAGTTCCCTTTACACTTCACTTGTCAAAAGATGGACCAGTGGAAAAATATCGCTCACGACCATGTTGGGGCACGAGAGAACTTATCAAGCATGGTATGGTGTTCCGCAAATTGTCACTGAAGAAGATATAACGGATACAGATATCCAAGATTGGGCTGCTGGCTCCTCCGAATATGGATACGGCGATGACAGTCAGAGAATTTCGGACTTAATACAGAATCGAAGAACCCACAATTATTATAACTATGAAAATGAAGTGGACGATTACAACCAAAACCACTTCCAGCTACACCTTGAACAAAACATCGGTATTGCTGATTTGGGAGTCGCACTCTACACAACAACAGGAGCAGGCTACTACGAGCAGTTTAGAGCCGCAGATGCTTTTTCAGATTACGGGCTTATCGCGCCAATGTATCCTGATTCGAGCGCGCCTGAGACGACCAATGTGATTCGGCGTCGGTGGCTCGACAATCGTTTGTGGGGATCAATTGTCAATCTAACGATCCCACTTGAAGAGATGACAATCGTTGCTGGGGGAGCCTATTCAAGGTACAAGGGAGATCATTTCGGTGAAATAATTTGGATGGAACACGCAGCGGATATTTTACCCGGAACAAACTATTACGACAACATTGGAGACAAAACGGATGTGAGTGCTTTTGTCAGAGTCAACCACAATTTGGTGGGTGATTTTTTGAGGTTGCAGGCCGAGGCCCAAGTCCGCTCTGTTCTTTATACCGCTGATGGCGTTGATGCAGACCTTCAAAATGTTCTCATAAATGACGATTTGTTGTTTTTTAATCCAAAGATCGGTGTTGACTATATTGTCTCATCGTCGAGCAGGGGGTATGCCTCAGTTGCGATTGCAAATCGAGAACCTGCGAGAAGTGACTATCTCGACAGTCCTTTCTTTGGTGCAGAAAGTATTAGCCATGAACGCTTAATTGATTTTGAATTTGGGTACCGTTATGTGGCAAAAAAGTGGGCCACAGAAATCGGGTTTTATCACATGGATTATAAAGATCAATTGATCGCTACAGGAATGTTAAATGATGTGGGCAATTCTGTCAGAGTAAACGTGCCTTCGAGTTTCAGGCAGGGTATTGAGTTTCAGGCTGGCGTTGAACTTCAACCCAGATTCCGGTGGGATGGAAATGTGACTGTTTCTAGAAATAAGATCAATGTGTTTTCAGAAACGCTCTACGATTACGATCCTAATTTTGAATATGTGAACACTGTGAACCATGACCTTACAGATATCTCATTTTCTCCGGCGTTCATCGCAGCAAGTGTGTTTGGATATGATGTTTGGTCAAATGATGACAGCCAGATAAAATGTGAGTTGTCTACGAAATATGTCGGCAAACAATACCTTGACAATACGTCCAACGACAGCAGATCGTTGCCTGGATATGTCGTGAATAATGTTGTATTAAGCTACTCACAGTCATTTGAAAGCGGAGGTGATTTAAAGCTTTCTGTATTCGCAAATAACATACTGGATCACATGTACAGTGCAAATGGATGGACATACAGTTATCTCTCCGGTGGTATGAATTCGATGACGACAGAAAATTATGTCTATCCTCAAGCGGGCCGTCATGGATTTGTGAATTTAACAATGACGTTCTAGAGAAATATTTTGTACTTTGTTCGAATGAAAAACATCGTGCTCATATTGGTCATAATCTCCTCATGTGTTGGGGTGAAAGCTCAATTTACGATGCCCTTTGAAGAGTTGGTCCATGAGGGGACTTGGCTGCAGTGGCCACATAATTTCACCTATGGATTCGGTGCTTCTGACTTTGAACCTGCCTGGATAGAAATGACTTCGGCATTAATCAGTGGGGAGAAAGTGCATATTGTGGCGTATGATGAAAGCCACAAGTCTCACATTGAGGATCTGTTGATAGGCGCTTCCGTTTCTATGGCGCAGGTCAATATCATTGTTGCAGAAAATGATGATTTTTGGATCAGAGATAACGGTCCGATTTTCGTCTATGACTCAGAATCTCAACTTACGGTTCTCGATTGGGGGTTTAATGGATGGGGCGGCAACGCTCCTTCTGCACTCTGTGATGACATTCCCATTGCAGTAGCGGACTATTTGTCCATTCCTTTAATTGATTTAAATGAAATGGTCCTTGAGGGTGGCGCCTTTGAAGTAGATGGTCATGGGACGCTTATGGCGACGAGATCTTCTGTTACAGGAGCAGATAGGAACCCGGGTTGGACTGAGTCTGAGATTGAGGGTTATATGGAAGAGTATTTGGGAGTCACAAATTTTGTGTGGTTTGATGGGTTGTTCGGAGGTGTCGAGGATGTTACAGATCAACATATAGATGGCTTTGCAAAATTCCAAGGAAACAATACGATTGTTACGATGAGTCACATAGACCTCTCTTACTGGCATGTGTCCGTTTCTGACATTGCGCTCCTATATAATTCAGCAAACTCAAGTGGCGAGCAATTTGAAATCGTCGTTTTGCCTTTAACTCAGAATGACGTCACCACTACCTGGGGTGAAAACATTGGAGTGCGGGCCAGTTATGTGAACTATTATGTCGCAAACAACGTGGTTCTAGTGCCAAACTACAATGACCCCAACGACGATGTTGCAAACGAAATAATCCAAGGCCTATATCCTGACAGAACTGTTGTGGGTATAGATTCTAGGAATATATTTTTCACTGGAGGCATGGTGCATTGCATCACACAGCAACAACCAATTGGAGATACTGGAGTAGGATTGCATGAGTTAGAAGCCCTTCCCGAGGATAAGGTGATTCGAACTCTTGATTTTTTAGGCAGAGAAGTTGAAAACCCAAAGCCAGGTGTGTTATACCTGTGGCTTTACGAAAGTGGTTTCGTTAAGAAGGGTTTAGCGCATTAAAGTTGAGTGAATTTTCTAATACTGTGCCCAAGACCACAAGGTCAGCCCCTGCATTCCAAGCCAATTCCATTCCTTCAAAATCAGTGATTCCACCTCCGACAATAAGTGGAACATCAACGGCATTGCGAACGGCTTTTATGAGTTTTGCAGGAATGGGATGGCCTGCGCCACTTCCTGCATCGATATACACAACTTGCATTCCTAACAATACGGCTGCTTGAACCGTAGCAACTGCAAGTTCAGATTTTAATGACGGGATGGGAAGGGTTTGGCTTATATACGCAGCAGAGGTAAGTGGGCCATCTCCTACAAGTAAATACGCTGTTGCAACTGTTTCGATATCCATGGCCATCAAACGGGGAGCTGCCTCTACGTGCCTCCCGATCAATAAATCGGGGTTTCGACCACTCACTAAGCTGAGAAACAATAAGGCATCGGCCTGTTCACTGATTTGATCTGGTGATCCGGGAAAGATTACAACAGGTAAGTCAGAGTGTTTTTTAACTTGGGATACCAGTTGACTGGCATTTCCACTTGATAAAAAACTCCCCCCAATTAAAATATCAGAACATTCAGACGCATTGATTTCTTCAATCCAATGTTCCAGTTTGATGTCTTTGGGTGTTTTGTCAGGATCTAAAAGCACGGAGAACCTTTTGCGCCCCTCAAGCCTGTCCGCTTTTAATTTGTCTAACCAATGGTTTGCCATATCTTTTCTTTTATTAAATCCACAATATCTCGGTGCCTCATCACATGTCCACAAGGAACTTTTAAAAAATAAACGCCGCGAATAGCACTGTTATTTGGGCTGAGCTGTTGAAGCGTTTTTTGAAGTGGCAGCGACCATGAATAGGGGATGATTTTATCTCTGCTTCCAAAGATAAAGTATCCGGTCTTTTCAGCGTTTGCATTCTCATTCAAAACCTTTGCCAGTTTGTTTTTTTCAGGCCAAAACTCTTTGTGCCCCATCCAGCCACGTGCGACCCTCTGTCTAATTTCAGGGTTGTCTGTGTGGAACCTTCCAAAGTGATGTTTGTGTTCAGAGATGACTCTGAGTGTTCGCATCGCATCGATGATCCACCTGTTTGTTTTCGGGTACTTGTCTACCAGCCCCCATGTAACTTTGCCGATGTGCGTGTTTACGATGAATTTATAAAACCTCCCCATTTTAAGTCCGTCGGGTGCCAATGCAATGACTCTGGAAAATTTGTCAGGAAAATCTTGAAACAATGTAAGTGCAATTCTTGCACCCATTGAGTAGCCTAAGAGTTCGAAACGTGCATGGTTTTCTCCAATGTAAGACTCGACCGAATCGATCAACACTTGAGGAGATAGAGGTTCCTCAGGTGACATTGGAGGGAGTGGTTTGCTGCTGCCGTGGTGCAAAAGGCTGATTGAAAGCATGGATGTGTTTGAATCATACAGCGGCATGAAATTCTCCATTTCTTTTGCTTGCCTGTCGAAACCGTGAAACGCGACAACTACTTTCGAAGCCGGTGTGGGGTTTGACGCGGAAATCTTCCATGCTCCGAACTGCCATCCATGGTATTCCCACTCCACATATTCCCCATTATTCATTCTGCTAAGTTCGGGCTAAGAAGGGTTACGAAATAAACATTAACAAAGTGTGGAAAAGACATTGCTTTTTTCAGGCTTAAATAGTTGTTTCATCATGTAACTTTGCCTCGGTTTAAGTCATTGTTAACCTGCTATATCTCACATGATATAGTCGGATAAAAAAAAAATGCCTAAAGATTCTAGCATAAAGTCTGTACTAATTATAGGGAGTGGTCCCATTGTGATAGGTCAGGCATGTGAGTTTGACTACAGTGGTTCTCAAGCTGCTCGCTCTTTAAGAGAGGAAGGGATAGAAGTCACACTGATAAATTCCAATCCAGCGACCATCATGACCGACCCGGTTATGGCGGACAATATTTACCTCAAACCTTTAGAGCCAGAATCTATCGTTGAGATTTTGAAGATTCACGATATTGATGCGGTGCTTCCTACAATGGGAGGTCAGACAGCTTTGAACCTTGCCATTCAATGTGATGAGCTTGGCATTTGGGAGGAATATGGCGTTCGAATTATTGGCGTTGATATTTCTGCAATCGAAATCACTGAGGACAGAGAGCAATTCAGATTGTTAATGGAGCGCATTGGGATCCCCATGGCACCTCAATCAACTGCAAAAAGCTTTTTGGAAGGAAAGGAAGTCGCACAAAAGTTCGGCTATCCCTTATGTATCCGGGCGAGCTTTACGCTTGGAGGAGCAGGAGCTGCAGTGGTTCATACAAAAGAAGATTTTGAGGACAAGCTTACTTCGGGACTTCATATCTCACCGATTCACGAGGTGATGATCGACAAAGCATTGCTTGGATGGAAGGAGTTTGAATTGGAGCTTTTGCGTGATTCCAACAACAATGTCACCATTGTTTGTTCTATTGAAAACATGGACCCGATGGGGATTCACACCGGTGATTCAATCACGGTTGCTCCGGCTTTGACTCTTTCGGATACGACATATCAACGTATGCGTGATATGGCGATTAAAATGATGCGAAGCATAGGTGAATTTGCGGGGGGATGCAATGTGCAATTTGCTGTTTCTCCTGACGAGAATGAGGATATCATTGCAATAGAAATTAACCCTCGTGTCTCTAGATCTTCAGCCCTTGCCTCTAAAGCTACGGGTTACCCCATTGCGAAACTTGCGTCTAAGCTCGCGATTGGATATCACTTAGATGAATTAAAGAATTCGGTCACTGGATCAACTTCGGCCATGTTTGAGCCTACGTTAGATTACGTTGTTGTTAAAATACCACGCTGGAATTTCGATAAATTTCCAGGAACCAATAAAGAACTTGGACTTCAGATGAAGTCCGTGGGTGAAGTGATGGCAATAGGTCGTTCCTTTCAGGAGGCATTGCAAAAAGCTTGTCAGTCTCTGGAAATAAAAAGAAACGGTCTTGGTGCGGATGGACGTGAACTGAAAGACAGAGACTCGATCATGAGCAGTCTCAATCACCCGAGTTGGAGTCGCTTATTTCACATCTATGACGCGTTTAAATTAGGAATTCCTTTTCATAAAATTCACGAATCCACAAAAATTGATCCTTGGTTTTTAAGGCAAATTGAAGCGCTGTTAATGCTTGAGAAGGACATCGAAAAGGAAACGATTGAAACGATTTCTCGCTCACTCTTAATGGAGGCAAAGAGAAAGGGATATGCTGACCGCCAAGTCGCTCATCTTCTCACTTGTCTTGAAAGTGAGGTTCATGAAAAGAGAAGGGTAGAGGGGATCAAGAGGGTTTATAAATTGGTCGATACCTGTGCAGCAGAATTCCCTGCGGTGACGCCATATTATTATTCTACTTTTGAAGATGCCGAGAACGAAAGTGTCGTTTCGGACAAGAAAAAAGTCATCGTTTTAGGGAGTGGACCGAACAGAATCGGACAAGGCATTGAGTTTGATTACTGTTGTGTTCACGGAGTTCTTGCTGCCAGCGAGTGTGGTTATGAAACGATCATGATCAATTGCAATCCAGAAACTGTTTCTACAGATTTTGATACGGCAGACAAGCTCTACTTCGAGCCTGTTTTTTGGGAACATATTTACGACATCATTCTTCACGAAAATCCAGTGGGTGTGATCGTTCAACTTGGAGGTCAAACGGCACTTAAACTTGCTGAAAAACTTGATCGCTACAACATTCCCGTTCTAGGCACCTCATACAAGGCACTTGATCTAGCTGAAGATAGAGGCAGTTTCTCTAAGCTTCTGAAAAAGGAAGGAATTCCATATCCGAAATTTGGCGTTGTTGAAAATGCAGATCAGGCCGTTGATTTATGCAGAGAATTGGGATTTCCATTGCTTGTTCGTCCGTCATATGTTCTTGGAGGTCAGAAAATGAAAATCGTGATTAACGAAGAAGATTTGGAACACCATGTGATTGATATCCTCAAGCATATGCCAGAGAATCAGATTTTATTGGATCACTTTATAGAGGGAGCGATGGAATGTGAAGCCGATGCCATTTGTGATGGGGATGAGGTTCGCATCATAGGCATTATGCAACACATTGAGCCTGCTGGAATTCACTCAGGTGACAGTTATGCTTTGCTGCCTCCATTTAATTTGGGCGATTTGGTCATTCAGAAGATCGAAGACTATACAAAGAGAATTGCGGTTGCTCTTGAGACCAGGGGACTTATTAATGTTCAATTTGCGGTCAAGGACGACGAAGTGTTTATTATTGAAGCAAACCCTCGTGCTTCTCGGACAGTTCCGTTTATCTCCAAAGCCTATGGAGTGCCGTATGTGAATCAAGCCACCAAAGTG
>CAWVRV010000075.1:0-8267 GCA_963932755.1 uncultured Flavobacteriales bacterium
GGGCTTCGGCCGAGACATACTCTACTCCCAAGTAGATGTCCATCGAAACGCCTATAATGCAATTTTGGGATTTTCTGTTCGCTGCCTCCGGGATTAAAAATTAAGCGACGATTCAATCACTTTCGAACCCCTCTCCCACCCAAACCGACGTCCGATCTGAGTGAGGGCAAAGTCACTTATAAACAAAATGTAAGCACAAGGGTAGGCACAGTAAAAAGACAAAACCTCGCTATCTCAATGATAACGAGGCTTTATAATCCGTAGTTTTAGCCTTGGGATTACTCACACTGCTTTGCAGTGCGAGTGATCGAGGGCGGGGCTTACTCCACAAAAAAGAAGCCTACGCTCTCTTCGAGTGACTTTGGGCTTTTTTTGCACTTTTTCTTACACAAGCTTCGCTTGTGACGACAGCGCATAAAAAAAGCCCGATACACTTTGTGTATCAGGCTTCTTTTTTTTGTGACCCTGTAGGGATTCGAACCCCAAACCTTCGCATCCGTAATGCGATGCTCTATCCAGTTGAGCTACAAGGCCAATTCGAACTCAAAGACGAGTTCCAAATGGACGGCAAAGATACTCACGTTGAAGCATCGTGCAAATTTTAAATGAAATTTTCGTGAAATAAGAAATCCGCACCGGTGGCTGGGATTTCAAGTCGAAACTTTCGTCTTCAGCAACACCGATGCGGATCCTCCCAGTCTCCATCACCTGAACCGGGTAGGAGTCCTTTGAGGGGCCAGGGCACAAGGCCCTAGCATCTCTCCGGTCCGATCAATGTCAATGTTCATTTCTATCGATCGGCTGGCTTCCTCAAGCATCTTATTCCGTGCTGTCTTGCGACGTCGTCCATATCCTCACCAACAAAAGAAAACCAGAGGGGAACCTCTTTATCTCTCCAGTGGATCGGGGTCGGTGCTTTACAACCGAAGTTGCAGCGACACGGGTACGATACCCTTTGGAAAACCGAGCTTCGCCTTAATTGGTTGATCTCGGCCTTTGCGCAGCTTTCACTGGCGCTGTTCGAACGGCGGGCCTACTTAGAACCTGGTCCTCTATCTCGTGTCGAAACACGACAAAGAATTCCTCAGTTTTACAAGAGCAAAGACAAGCCTTGCTTTCGTGTATTCCGCTGCTTCCGTCATGTAGAACCCATTAAATCCGACAGTAAGCGCGTATACACACAAGGTGTATCGGTTGCATACCCGTTACTCAACTGACAACTTAAACTTTGACCAGGTCAAATCTCAAACTGCGAAGTCCAATAGTATCTGTCGATAACTACGAGATGATTCATTCTACATGTTTTTCAATTTGTCAACTCCAGATCGCCGAAGCTTTCTTTCGTGATTCCTTTCGAAATCCAACCATTCTCAGGCAGAGACGCATCTCAAACTCGAACTCCCACTCAACGTTGCGAGTGAGATAGCAATCTAAACCTCAATCGGTCTAGGGTCTGTTTGGAATTTCATTGCTGAACTTCTTCCCTTCGTGTAACTTCTGTTTCTCTCTCAAGAACTACCCCCTTTCGGGACCCCTTTCACCTTTCGGATGCCTTCTATATAAAATTCGATTTGCATCTCGTTGTACATAGATCGCTTTGGGGGTTCAGCCACATTGCTTGAAACAAATAAGCAACTAATTTCCTATGTCAGTCAAATTATTTGGGCAAAAGGAATTCACAAGAAACACACATCGCTTATAAACAATTGTTAACTACGTGTTTATGTACGTTCAAGTGCTATGCGATAAAAAACCGAATACTGACTGTGGCAGGCAATTCAGCGGGAAAAGTCCGTGAACAAGATGCATCAATCCTTAAGCCTGCTTCCGCAGCCATGGCATCATATACAGGGATTTCTACGATATACTGATCCGCAAATCCATGTGTAGCGTCATATGCTGTAGCCGGCATACCGCCCTGGCGATCTGCAGCATCTTCTGGATCTATGGTGTGGAGTTCTACGACAAGTAGACCGTGCTCTGCGACATAAGGAGACCATCTTAAAAAATGTTCTTTTAAGCTCTGTTCCACATGGCGAAGTTTAAGGCGTTCTCCTCGAAAGGCAAATGCGCCAGTCGAAACAGCTTTCTCAGGTCTGTCAATAAGCGGACGATTGAAGATCCTGTTGTGATCCAGAAAAGATCGCACACTCATTAAATCTCCCAATCTAATCTTATGATGTGTCCAAAGATCTAGGGCGAGCTGATCGGGATCACCGATGTCTCCCCAAATAAAATGGCCCTCAACTCCCTCCTGTTTAAAGTGATCTGCTGTGGCCACCAGCGCTTCTTGATTGAAATCCGCACCGACAAGCTCCAAGGGATGACTGTCTAGATTTTTTCCACGTAAGGTTGAATTCTTGACCACCTCATACAAGTGCAGCAGCATGGCTCCATTGCCGCATCCCATGTCACAAATCCCTACAGGTTGTTCATCTAAAGGAGCGTTAAATATTGATTTAACCACCTCATCTAAGTGGGTGAAATATGCTTTGTGGGCACCTCCCGAACCCCAAACATTTAAGGTTCTGTCTATATGTATTTCTGGTTCGCCAGGTTCCGTACGCCACAAATAAGAACCATCACCGAAAATCAATTCTCGGGCCCAGATAAATGTTTTTGTGTAAGACGTGGTCACCCCATAAGAAGCTGAACGATTTAAAAAGAACTCGCCCTGTTCCGTCCTGTCCCACCCCAATAACTGCACAACTTTGCCCCAAGCCTCCTGCTTAGACGCATCCATTTTAAGGACTGCAGCATCGTGCTCTTCCCATGTGGACAAAGGACGGGTCCCGTGAATGGTCCCAAGTGTGACAAGCCATGGAGAAACAAGTGCCCCTTCCAAATGGTTTTTTATCCTTCCCATAATCTCCTTATCTGGCATGTCTGACCAGGCGTCCATTAAAATCTCCATCGCCATGATTGCGGAAGAGGTCATGGGGGTTGCGGGCGTATTCCAGGAATTTGCAGATTCTTCTAGCCAAACCCGACCTGTGGCATATGAACTGCTGTGACGATACCAATCGGTCGGTGTTTTCCCTACAGCAGGTCTATAATTAATTTTGTCTTCAGCGCGGACTGCTTCTAGCAATCCTTGTGAACAAAGCATTCGAAGTGCCACATTCAAATACCCTGCATTTGCTCTATACTCTGCGGCAAGTTCATCTACATCACCAGAAGAACGGAACACCCTCTCTAACAATCCCCATTCCTCAAGAACAGGAACAACTCCACACATGGCCAAACCATCAAGATGATAGAACAGCCTATTCCTTAACAAACCTCTTTCTGATTTCTCCATTGTTACAACTTACCTTAATACTCTTTTCACAGCGTCTTTGTGAATGAGCACTGCAATGGTTTTTGAACGGAAGTAAGCCATCGAAATGTATTGACGACCTCCGTATTCATTTCCTTGACCCCAGCTGTTTTTAATCACAAAATATTTTTTCCCTGACTGATCCGTCGCCAATCCAACAATATGCATCAGGTGGTCGTCAGTCGTGGTTTGGTTGTCAAATCCTTTCTGACGAGACTCCTGAGTCACATCAGCCTCGACAATCTCTTGCTTCCAAAGTTTAGACTCCTCACCTGCTGCAGGCAACAAAGCCATTCCATTTCGGAAGCTGAAACCCTTCTCACTCACATCGGCATCCCACGCGACAGTATAACCAGCTACGATCGCTGCTTCCACAGAACGTTGAAGATCATCTATAGGCACATTGTAGAACTCACCTTTGCTGAAGTTGTCTGGAACTTCAAGAATGAACGTCTTGCCAAACGGGTGATGGCTAAATGACGTAATATTCATATACGCTTGGGGATCAATTCCAAGGTGGTCACGGAAGGATTCAGGTGTATAGGACTTGCCCTCGAAGTCAAAAGATGTTGGAAGCTCACCGAGATACGTGTCTAAGATCCCATCTATTGTGTCTTCCCATCTTGGGTCGAGATTGCCACTTGGCTTTTTCACAAGCGCTTCAACAGTCGCGAGAAGTGCAGCGTCCATGTCACCATGGTTGTGAATCGTTTCACCATTTTGAAGGCCAGTATATGCTTCTTGAGGTGCGAGCCCCCATCCGCTGGCAGCATTTAATACATCATGACAAAGACTTCCAGCACTAAATTGATACTTCCCCTGCATTCTGAGATAAATGTCAGCCTTAAGGGGGTAAGTGTACCTGACGGTCGCCATTTCGCTTAAATCTACAACATGACCAGAAATACGAGCGGCCTCCGATTCAAGAAAGCTCGAAGTTGAATAACTCCAACAAGTGCCTGTTCTACACTGGTCCTTGACAGAAGTCGCTGTAATATCTGCCAATGACTTGAACGAATATGAGAACGATTCACCCTCCGCATCCTGAGCCAGCAAAGAACTGTTCGCAAAGAAAAAAGAAGTGAGAAGTGCGAAAAAGCCGGTGTAAATAAATTTATTTGTGATTTTCATAGCCTAAAAATACGAACTTGCAATCCATGAATAAAGAATTATTGCTAATAAGCGCGCTCATTGCGATAAGTTGTTTGCAGATTTCTGCCCAAACAACACCCTATTTTCAACAAACCGTAGACCACAACATCCATGTTCAATTGAATGATGTCGACCACGAATTGGATGCAGAAATTTGGACCCAATACGTCAACAACAGTCCAGATGAACTCGACTATTTGTGGTACCATGTATGGCCAAATGCCTACAGCAGTGCCAAGTCAGCCCTCGCAAAACAGCAGTTCAGGGAAGGAGATTTATTCCTCTTTTATGCCATGGCTCGAGATTTGGGAGGCTTGGATGGACTCGACTTCAAAATCAATGGCGAGGCTGCACGTTGGGAGTTTCACAACGCGCACCCAGACATTGTGAAGGTTCATTTAAACACCCCACTTAAACCAGGTGAATCAATAGAAATAAATACGCCATTTCATGTGAGAATACCCAGCGGCAAGATTTCACGACTGGGTCACATCGGACAATCCTATCAAATCACACAATGGTACCCCAAACCTGCGGTATACGACCGCGACGGGTGGCATGAAATGCCTTACCTAGATCAAGGTGAATTCTACTCTGAATTTGGAACCTTTGACGTGCATATCACACTCCCGTCTAACTATACCATAGGGGCAACAGGTGACATGCCCATTTCTGAATCCAACAACAACGCCGAAGAAATAGAACGACTTGAAAAACTAGATCTCGACACCAGAGCATACTTTAAAGAAAAAGACATCTCGGGGAAAAGTGACAACCCCACAAACGAATTCCCTGAATCATCCGAAACATTGAAAACCTTGCATTACCATCAGGACAGGATTCATGATTTTGCATGGTTTGCCGACAAGCGATTCAAGGTCCTTAAAGATTCGACAACGCTCCCTCATTCTTATCGTCAAGTCACAACATGGGCGATGTTTACACCAAACGAAGAGGACCTTTGGCGTGAGGCACCCGATTACATCGGCGCTGCGACATATTACTACTCTCTCTGGAATGGAGACTACCCATACAATCAAGTCACAGCAATAGATGGAACGATCTCCGCGGGTGGCGGAATGGAGTACCCGAATGTGACTGTCATCGGTGAGTCTGGAAGTGCATTCTCCTTAGATGTTGTGATCGCACACGAAGTGGGACACAACTGGTTTTACGGAATCCTTGGGTCCAACGAACGTACAAATGCATGGATGGATGAGGGAATAAACTCATTCAATGAAACGCGCTATCTGTTGGAACGATATGGAGACAGTGGAGATGACCTGGGTCTGATCTCAAGTAGACTGTCGGAAAAGTGGATGGAAAGGCTAGATATCTCCAATTTTGAATACCGATGGGTCGACGAGCTTGCTTACATCTTTCCTGCAAGGCTTGGTACAGACCAACCCTTACAATGCCACAGTGATGAATTCACATCTTTTAATTATGGCGCAATTGCCTATAAAAAGACAGCTGCAGTCTTTGCTTTTCTCAGACAATACCTGGGCACAGAAAGATTTGACAAGGCCATGCAACAGTATTATGAAGACTGGAAATTCAAGCACCCCTCTCCCATTGACATGCGTAATTCTTTGGAAAATTCTTGTGGAGAAGACCTCGGATGGTTTTTTGATGGTTTTGTTGACACTGCAGCAAAAAATGATTGGGCAATTTCTCGTGTGAAGAGAAAAAACAAAAGCACAAGTGTCACGGTCAAAAACAAAGGAGAGATGACCTCACCCGTTGAAGTTGTTGCATATAATGGAGACAGTGAAGTCGGACGAGTTTGGGTCGAACCCTCTAGCCCTGGATCAATGGTAGATGTTTCAGTTCCGGGATCAGGCATCACAGGCATTGTCTTAGATCCAGGCCGTTACGATCTTGACTACGACAGACAAAACAACAACGCGCGAACAAAAGGTATTCTAAGAAAAGTCGAACCCCCACAAATACGCTTCGGCACACGCATAGAAGACGGTACAAAGACGCAAGTGTTTTGGCTTCCAGCAATCGCATGGAATGCCCACAACAAGATGATGTTTGGCGCAACCATTCACAACACCACCGTTCCATTAAGGGATTTAGAATGGATGGTGACACCTCTGATCAACAAGAATGTACAATTGGCCGGATTGTCGAGACTGTCATACCACACAGGCCCATGGTCAATTAACCTGAAGGCGCAAAGACTCTCAACAAATGAATATATTGATGCCTCAATTACCAACAATACTGACCCTAAACCCATGAATCGCATAAGTTTCAGCATCTTGAAAAAATTAAATGCGGTTCAAAATTCAAATTGGGAATCGAAGCTCAAGGTTGAAACTGTTGTTGTCAATGGTTTTATGGACAGTGATGAATATTCAGAAACACCTAATAGACGTTCGTACAGCCTTGCTTTTGATGCAATGAAAAAGCGGGGCAAAATGATAAGCCTTCAGCAGAAAATGGGGGTCGAGACACGTCAGTTCATCACCATGGAGAATCAGATTGAACCCCCAATTTTAGGTAACAAACGTGCTTTATATCAAGACGTTTTCAATATCTCGACGGCATACTATGAAGCGACGAAACAGATCTCCAATTCAAATAAAAGAGTGAAGCTGAATATTCTGTCGCGTGTGATCTTTCATGATGAAGAGGTCGCTGTTTGGAATGGACCAAATAACAATGCACAAATCCCAACGGCTGGATATGGCGCCCAACTGGACCCCATGGCGGACAATTTACTTTTAGACAGAGGTGCGTCGTCTGGGCTTCTTTCAACCCAAACCCAACTTAAACACGGCGCTCTGCCTGTCAATTACTTTGCTAACAATTGGATGTCCAGTGCGAAACTTGAATTTTCATTCTCTGAGTTTTTATCTGTTTTCGCTGGCGCATTGGCCTATGACGACATTGAATTCGAGCCTGTTGCTGGCTTGATATGCGCCCTGGGACCTCTGAAAATCCACATGCCGCTTTACTCAAATGAGATCCTCGCTGAGGGCACGTCTTATGAACCTTACAAGCACTGGATGTTCTCGCTCAATTTGCGCAACTTGAATCCTTGGGGCATGGCCCGAAAAACAAATTAGGCCCTACCCATTTAGAAGGAAGCTCTCACAAAATCTCCTATGTGAGGTGGAATCAGCCAGGTGACATACAAAGAAAAATTCCAAAGTTTTTCCTGATAGGCGCCATCTCCATTACCCAGTCGGATATTGTCGCGACTTGCTCTTAGATTTAATTCAAGATTCCCACCCTCTTCAAACATGGCTTCAAGTCCGACCACAGCGTAATATCCAAAACCCACTGATGTTAAATTGCTCGTGGCGCCCATAAATTGATTTCCGTTAAAGAACGTAATCAAATCATAGGAGTTGTTTTCAATCATTATAAAATTATCCTTGATTTGAATCGCTGTAGCTGAACCACCGAACTCAAGAGTCCAGGCCGCTTCGTCAATAATGTAAGCTGAAGTGCGGTATCCCAATGAACTGATCAACCTACGCTCTTTTCCGAAAATTCCATAGACACGAATATCATTACTCCCCTGCCCACCCCCAGGCAACATGTCAGTCTGCAAGGTCCAAGGTCCCGCTGCATTTAAGTTAACAGCATCAATACTCATGACGAGCGCACTTTCAGGATTCCAGAAATAAAGAAGCTTCAGACCCATCATTAAACCTGGGTCATAAGGCATAAGCAAAGGTGAAGAATCATAGGGGATCCAAAAATTACCACCGCCAAGGTTAAGTAAATTGTTAATCTGGTCTTCCGTATTCCCCAGAAACAGTCTGTCCTCAATGGT
>CAWVRV010000076.1:0-8222 GCA_963932755.1 uncultured Flavobacteriales bacterium
AGGGATGATTTGAGTGAAGAGATGTGGACTGAAGTTTTGCCTGTTGCAATTCGGAAACTATTTACTGAAGTTGTCGCTTTGGGAGGGACTTTGAGCGGAGAGCACGGCATCGGCTTCGTGCAGAAAGAGTATATGGACATTGCATTATCACCATCTAACTTACTTATACAGAGAGGTATAAAGAGCGTTTTTGACCCAAAAGGCATTTTGAATCCTGGCAAAATATTTCCGAATGAATCACACGAAAGAGTGTGAATAGATAGGAAGAAGTACGTTTGGTTGTCCTCCACGAAGCGCTAACTTTCGTTGTTGAATCTAAAGAAACAATACTATGGCACAAGACTTATTGAAGGGAAAAAAGGGCATCATATTCGGTGCGTTAAATGACATGTCTATTGCTTGGAAAGTGGCGGAACAAGCCGTTGCGCAAGGAGCAGAAATCATACTGACAAATGCACCGATAGCGATGAGAATGGGCACGATAAATGAGCTTGCAGCCAAATGCAACAACTGCCCCATAATCCCAGCTGATGCTACCAGCGAGGAAGATCTGCAGAAATTATTCGAGGGAGCGCTGGCGCATTTCGGTGGCAAAATAGATTTCGTATTACACAGCATAGGCATGAGCCCAAATGTCAGGAAGGGACGTCACTATACCGATATAAATTACAAGTTTCTACAGACCACCCTTGATGTCAGCGCGATCTCATTGCACAAGACTCTCGCGACTGCAAAGAAGCTAGATGCGCTGAATGAGTGGGGTTCGGTAGTGGCGCTTACGTACATCGCAGCCCAAAGAATTTTCCCCGATTATGGTGACATGGCAGATGCCAAATCGTTGCTTGAAAGTATCACAAGGAGCTTTGGCTACCACTATGGTGTGGATAAGAAGGTGAGAATAAACACGATCTCTCAATCACCTACGATTACTACAGCGGGGTCTGGAGTGAAAGGGTTTGATGAGTTTATCGCTTATTCCGAATCGATGTCGCCTCTCGGCAATGCCGATGCTCTGGCATGCGCAGACTACTGTGTGTCGATGTTCAGTGACTTAACCCGTTACGTCACCATGCAGAATCTATTTCATGATGGCGGTTTCTCTAACACAGGCGTAAGCATGGAGGTGATCTCAAAATTTGCAACTGACGATTAATTCTGAAACGTACTTAATATGGAAGTAATCAAATTCGGTGGCAGTTCATTGTTGAATTCTTCAACGATTCACAGAGTAGGTGAAATACTTCTATCTCGCCGCAAAAGCAAAAAAATCCTCGTGCTCTCCGCAATGGGTGGAATGACGAATGAATTGATTTTGTTAGGCAAGTTGGCTTGTGATGGAGACACTGAGTATAAGTCTGTATACCAGGGCTTAAGGGATCGTCACCTAAAGACTTTAATTGAACTTGCTTCCTCCCAAGATGTCTCCGAAGTTGAGGCTGAAATGAAGGGATTGTTGGATGAACTCGAGGAATTGTGTTATGGCATTTATTTGTTGCGAGAATTAAGTGACAGGTCAAGAGATGAATTAATCGCTTTCGGAGAACGACTTTCTATTCCACTGATCGTGTCACACCTTCGAAGGTGTGGATTGTCTGTACGTAGAGTTGATGCAAGATCCTGGATTAAAACAGATGCGACTCACGGTGCAGCGCATGTGCTACCTGAGACGACAAAGAATGCAATTGTCGCTGGCCTTGCAGAAGAATCTGAGTCAGGGTGGGAAATTCTTGCGATGGAAGGTTTCATCGGCATGGCCCCAGATGGGACGACCACAACGCTTGGTCGTGGAGGTTCTGATTACACAGCTGCGCTTATGGCAATTGCTGTCGATGCGGACCATCTTGAAAAATCTACGGATGTAATCGGCATGTTGACCGCCGATCCGAGACAAGTGCCTACTGCTCGAATTATCGATGAGATGAGTTATGCAGAGGCAATGGAGCTGTGTCATTTCGGCGCAAAGATTATCTATCCTCCTACGATTGCGCCGCTTATGGCGGCTGGAATTCCACTTATTGTTCGCAGTACTTTTGACGCAGATGGCAATGGAACTAGAATTTGTTCTAACCCTACATTATCCGGACCCGTTAGAGGGATGTCTTCTATCGGGGGGATGTCTTTGTTAACTTTAATGGGAGGAGGCATGGTGGGTGTCCCTGGTTTTTCTCGCAGATTATTTATTGCGCTTTCTTTCTCGGGTGTCAATGTGGTCCTAATTACGCAAGGCTCATCCGAGCACAGTATTACGGTAGCAATTCAGGAGAATGAATTAGATGTGGCTCTCAAAGCATTAAATGAGGAATTCGGATCCGATTTAGAGCTGGGAAGGATTGAGCCCTTCCGTACAGAAGAAGGATTGAGCATCCTGGCATTGGTCGGAGATGGCATGGACGGCTATACGGGGATTTGTGGGAAAGCTTTTCATTCACTAGGTCGCAATGGAATTAACATTAAGGCAATCGCACAAGGATCTACTGAACGAAACATCTCTATTGTTGTGGCGGATTCAGATGTGCCCAAAGCGTTAAGAGCGTTACACGGAACATTCTTCGAGTCAGACGTTCGGAGAATACATCTGTTTTGTATGGGGGTTGGAAATGTCGGAGGAACCCTTGTGGATTTTGTGAGGGATCAACATGATCAACTGTTAGACGAGCGCAACATTGACCTACAAATATCTGGCCTTGCGAATTCTAAGAAGATGCTTTTCAATTCAAAGGGAATAGACTTGAGTGAGTGGAGGGGGGCTTTAGCGAATGCTGATACACAAAGTACTCTGGAAGGGTTTGTTGAGAGAATGAAAGACATGAATCTCGAAAATGCTGTTTTTATAGACAATACAGCTTCGGCAGATGTAGCCGCACTTTATGAATCAGTTCTCAGAAACAGTGTAGGTGTCATTGCGAGCAATAAAATTGCAGCTGCAGACAGTTATGCGAGGTACAGTGGTCTTCGTGAATTGGCGAGTAGGCATTCAACAGACTATCGATTTGAAACGAATGTTGGCGCTGGATTGCCAGTGATAGATACAATTCATCATTTGGTCTTGAGTGGAGACAAAGTCCACAAAATTCAAGCGGTACTTAGTGGGACACTGAACTTCCTTTTTAGCGCCTTTGGCACGGACATGACTTTTGAAGATTCTGTGAAGGGGGCAATGGAAGCAGGCTTTACAGAGCCTGATCCTCGAATTGACCTAAGTGGGGTCGATGTCCAGAGAAAGATTTTAATCCTTGCCAGAGAAGCTGGGTTTAAACTAGAAATGTCAGATGTTGAAAACATCCCTTTTCTGCCGGAAGAACTTATGAAAGGGAGTGTTTCTCAATTTCTAGAAGCGCTGCCCTCTATTGAAAAGACCATGCAGGAAAAATTACAAGAGGCAAAAGCGCAGGGAAAAAAACTAAGATATTTCGCCACGTTTGAAAATGGAAAAGCGAAAGTAGGATTGGAGCCATTGGATGCCTCTCACCCTTTTTGTTCCCTTGAAGGTTCTGACAATGTGGTGATGTTAACGACAGACAGGTATTTAGGTCGCCCACTCGTTGTTCAAGGTGCTGGTGCTGGAGCGGATGTGACTGCGATGGGAGTGTTTGCTGATGTTATGAGATTTGCAGAAAGTAGATAAAGTGAATCAAGTAGAAATCATAGCCCCAGCGACTGTTGCAAATCTCAATGTGGGATTTGACGCCTTAGGTCTTGCGTTAAGCTCACCTTCGGAAAGAATGGTGCTTCGAACATTTGAAGGAAATGGTGTGCGTCTTGTTTTAGAAGCGGACAGCAATCTGCCTCGTGAGGCGGAGTTAAACGTTGCCGGTATGGCCGCAATTTCAGCGCTTCATAAACTGGGGGACCCCTTCGGAGTAGAAATTGAGATATACAAATCGATTATGCCCGGAAGTGGTATTGGCTCGAGTGCAGCAAGCGCTGTTGCAGCTGTGGTAGGTGTCTGCGAGTTGGCAAAATTGATAGATAAGGATTTGTCTGAAATTGATAGGCTTGAATCCGCTTTGGATGGTGAGCAGATCGCCAGTGGTTCGAGACATTCTGACAATATTGCACCTGCTCTTTTCGGCGGATTACGCTTGATAGATCCCGAGGGTGTATCTCACAAATTGCCTGTGCCTGAGGGTCTTCATTTGGTCGTCCTTCATCCTCAAGTGGTTATCAAAACAGCGGAGTCGAGAGCGGTCTTGCCTTCAAAAGTGTTGTTGCAAGATGCGATTCACTCATCAGCGTGGATGGGACGATTCGTTCAGTCGTGTTATACGAACGATTTAGAGGGTTTCTCTCATTCATTAAAGGATTTGCTTGTCGGCCGATACAGAAAGCCTCTGTTGCCCGCTTTTGACAAATGCGAACAAGCAGCGATAAACGCTGGCGCTCTCACTGGGGGGATCTCCGGAAGTGGACCCTCAAGTTTTTGGGTTGCCAATTCGAAGGAGAATGCAGACGCAATCGCAAAGGCTTTGGAGGTGGTCATGACATCAGAGTCTGTGGATTGTCACATTCACGTTGCCACCGTATCAAATTTAGGAGCTCATGCAGTTTAGTAGTTTATCCGATTCGAACATCAAACGGTCATTTGCTGAAGCAGTCGTAGAGGGGCTGGCTCCTGATAGAGGGTTGTACTTTCCAGATCATATTCCTGAATTGCCAGAATCGTTTTGGTTTTCATATGAAGATAAAAACCCCTGGGATCTCGGAGCGGAGATGCTCGCGCCATATACGGAAGACTGTCTCACGAAAGAGGAACTCCGGGAAATTCTGAGAGATGTCCTTAATTTTCCAATCCCACTTCACGAGATAGAGCGTGGTGTATTCTCTCTTGAGCTTTTTCACGGCCCTACCTCAGCATTTAAGGATGTAGGGGCTAGATTTCTCTCGAGGGTTCTCAGTCGCATTACAAATCTCAGGCTGACAATACTGGTCGCTACGAGTGGTGACACTGGAAGTGCTGTTGCAAATGGTTTTCTTGGGGTCCCCAATATTGATGTTGTCATTTTATATCCAAGTGGACGTATTTCGAAAATCCAAGAACAACAACTCACTACCGCTGGCTCAAATATTGTTGCACTAGAAGTAGAGGGGAGCTTTGACCAATGTCAAGAGATGGTGAAGTCAGCCTTCCTTGATTCGTCACTTCAGTCCGTGAGAGCTCTTACGTCAGCGAACTCGATCAACATCGCTCGGTGGATGCCGCAGAGTATATACTATGCCTGGGCCACATATCAACTGGGTAAGCCAGCGGTATTCTCTGTGCCATCTGGGAATTTCGGAAATATCGCGGCGGGACTTCTCGCTGCAAAAATGGGGATGCCTGTCGCGGGTTTTGTGGCTGCTACAAATTCAAATGACGGTATGGAGAAGTATTTGTCTGCGGAGTGTGACTCGGATTTTGAGCCAAGACAGTCTGTGTCTACCATGTCAAACGCAATGGATGTCGGTGACCCATCAAACAGATCTCGCGTAGAAGCGCTTTACGACAACGATTTGGCAAAAATGCGGGATGAGTTGTTCGGATATAGCCTTGACGATGCAGGGACTTCGGAAGCAATGGCCGCGCTTTCAGACAAATCGAACTACCTTGTTTGTCCGCACACTGCCGTAGGATATGCAGGTTTGAAGTCTTACCAATCAAAATTTGGCAACGCTGATCCAGGGGTGGTTTTGTCCACAGCCCATCCAGCCAAATTTGGGGAGCTTGTGGAGGGCGCAACTCACATTACCCCTGAAGTGCCCTCGCATTTGAAAGAATGTCTTTCTAAACAAAAGCAAAGCATTGTTATTTCCCCAACTTATGAAGCACTGAAGACCTACCTGCTTTCAGAGTAATAAGATCTTTGTCAATATCCCATCCTCTGGCGGGACAATACTCTCGTCCATAGAAGATGATCTGAAGATGAAGTTTGTTCCATCTCTCCATCGGAAAAATACGTTTTGCATCTCTCTCAGTCGTTTCAACATTTTTTCCGGTCGTTAATCCCCATCGGTACATCAGTCGATGTATGTGCGTGTCAACGGGGAATGTAGGGACACCGAACGCTTGAGCCATGACTACGGATGCCGTTTTGTGTCCTACTCCGGGCAGTTCTTCTAGATGCTCAAACGTTTTGGGGACCACGCCATTGTGCTGGTCAATAATGATTTCTGAAAGCCGATGAATGGCCGATGACTTCCTGGGGGAGAGTCCACAAGGCCTGATGATTTTCCGAATAGTTTCTACATCTTGCTTGACCATTTCCTCCGGCGTAGATGCAAGTTCAAAGAGTTCAGGTGTGACTGTGTTGACCCTCTTGTCTGTGCATTGAGCAGAGAGTAGCACGGCGATGAGTAGCGTATAGGCATCAAAATGATCTAAGGGAATGGGCGTAGTGGGGTAGAGGCGCTCCAATTCAAACATGATGAACTCGGCCTTCTCAGCTTTTGTCATTTGTCGTTTGTTTTCATGGACCAATCAGGGGAGTCTCTGTTTAAAATAAAATTCTCTTCAGAAAATGGCGTGCTTAAATCAACAACATTTTCTTGGTCGTCATAAACGTCAAAAAACAGATTTACGCCCAGAAGTAGTTCGTCAAATTGCACAATTGACAGTGTGTCTGATTCTAGATATAGATAGCATATGTCATAGTCGTATTCGAATCCAATGAAATCGAAATCAACCTCTTTGTTGTTCCTTTTAAAAACAATTCGAGGTATACAATAGTCAGCGACTAAGGAGTCAGTGGCCTCGTGTTGTGTCTCTGCGCCGATTTCCAAATCGAGTTCGTCATGAGACCTTTCGATCGCAAGTTCTAAGTCGTCCGTGAAAACATTGATGACAACTTGAAGCGTTTTGGAATTCTCATTATAATCTACTGTTGATTTAGAAAAGTGGATATCATGAGAAGAACTCGCAATAAACAGTAGCATTATAAGGATTCGAATCATGCCTTAAAGGTATATATTTAGGGCATGCAGGCAATGGATATTTTTGAGGACAACAGAGCTAGCGAATTGCTAGAGAGATTGAGAAACGCTAAGAGGATTGTTCTTACAGCGCACAGGGGTCCCGATGGAGATGCGGTAGGTTCTACTTTGGCTTTGTGGAACCATTTCAATGATCATGGGATCAAGTCTACAGTCGTCCTTCCAGATGCTTTTCCAGAATTTCTGAACTGGATGAATGGCAAGTCAGAAATCGTTTTGCATTCTGAGGAGCCAAATAGGGCAGAGGAGTTGGTTCGGGAATCGGAAGTTCTTTTCATTCAAGACTACAATGATTCTTCCAGGGTAGGAGGTTTGCAATCCGCTCTGGAGGCTACAGAAGCGTATACGGTCATGATAGACCACCATCAAAATCCATCTGATTTTGTGGACCTTATGTTTTCGGATGACAAATCCAGTTCAACGTGCGAGTTGGTCTATAGGCTCATTGAGAGGTGGGGGCAGGCAAAAGACATCTCTGTGAATACAGCTTCTTGTATTTATTGTGGAATAGTGACTGATACAGGGTCGTTTCGTTTTCCATCATCTTCTCCCAAAACGCTTCGAATAGCGGCGGCTCTTTGTGAGACAGGGATGGACCATTCTGCAATTCAAACGAGGGTTTACGACAACAATCGGGTAGAGCAGCTAAAGCTCGTAGGTTATGCCATAAGTTCCAAACTTGTTGTTTATCCAGAATTCCATGCCGCAATCATTTCACTTTCTGCTGAAGAATTAAAGCGCTTTTCCTACAGAAAGGGTGACACAGAAGGTTTGGTCAATACAGCGTTAAGTATCGTAGGGGTAAACTTTGCGGCTTTTATTCATGAATCATCTGACAGGGTAAAAATGAGCTTTCGTTCTGTAGGATCTTTCAGTGTAAGTGAATTCTCTTCAAGTCACTTTGGTGGTGGCGGACATCACAATGCAGCTGGTGGGGCATCGTTTGATTCTTTAGAAGACGTTCAGAAAAAAATTGTAGGTCTACTCCCCGAATATGCTTCTGATCTAGATTATTCTGACAAGTGACAAGCCCAAACATTTTTGAATCTCGGCGTTCTATCTCCGTTGTTTTATTTGCGGCGATTTCTTTATTCATTCTGTCCTGCAATCATGCTTTGAGGGGTGACAGTGTCAGAGCAATCGTCCCCTCATTGCAGGGATACGGAAACATAGGGTTGCAAGGGTAAATCCCTCCTGGCGCATTGTTAGTGTTGCGTATTCGTCAATTCAAGCCAGTTTGGAATTGATCGGTTGAG
>CAWVRV010000077.1:0-7447 GCA_963932755.1 uncultured Flavobacteriales bacterium
CTTTACCCCTGTTCGCTACTACCTTGCTAATGACCCGATCTTTGTCCAATACTCAATCAACACTTATGAGAGAACTGCAATCAAGATTGCATTGCGTCTCTGATAGTCATAACAACAGTTTGGGAGTACTTGTGTCGTATACGGGGCCACTACATGAGAAATCCGGTGACTCTATACTCTTGCTTGCTGAAAGTGCTGTATCCCAGAGTGGGTCAGCACGCAAAGAGATGAAAAGGGTTTGCAATGTCCTTATAGAGTGTATCCAAAACGTACATCGACATGGATGGATAGATAAAAATGGGGAAATACTGCTGTACTTAACCATAGAGCACACACCCGTTGGATTCCAAATACAGTGCGGCAACATTATCGATTTAGACATGGCTGCAACACTTCGCTCTAAGCTGAACATTATCAACGGCATGGACCATTTCGAATTGCGCAAACGATACATCGAAGTTCTCTGTGAAGCAGGTGTAAGTGAAAAGGGAGGTGCCGGTTTGGGATTGATGAGTATGGCAAAACGTTGTGCCGGACCTATTGAATATGAACTTACAGAGCAAGATAACGACTTGTTTCTATTTACACTTACAGCAACCGTTAAGGGTTAAATTCAGGTCTTCCTTTCTTTTTTCTTTGCTGCCGGAAACAATATATTATTTAAAATCAACCTGTACCCCGGAGAGTTTGGATGCAAGTTTAAATCGGTTGGAGGGTCGCTCACCATGTGACGATAATCCTCTGGATCATGCCCCCCATAATAGGTCCACTGACCTTGACCCAATTCACCGTGAATGTATTTTGCAGTTGTGAGATTTCTGTTGTCTCCCATTATTGTAACATCAGGGCGAATAAATTCCTTTCGAAAAGAAGTTGTTTGGCCCATAAAGCCCGAAATAACCCTGAGATGATTTTGAGTAAGCATGGTAGGAACGATATCCCATTTTGCAGAAAAATCAAAAAGAGTAAAAAAATCATTGATCGGTTTAAGCTTGGCGTGATCCTTCGTTCCATCGATATTCGAGAACTCATACACGAGGGGGTCCATTTCTAGATTGTAATCCTGAAATGCAAAACCCTCGGAAAAATTGAGCTTAGAAGAAGCCTGAGATTCTGCTGGATCACCGTCAAACATTGCTTCACAAATATCTACTTCTTGAGCCGCCAAAGAAATATCATAAGAGTCCGTACCTGAGCACATTGTAAAAAGAAAGCCGCCACCTAAAACAAAGTTCCTAATCGTAATCCCAACTTCCCTCTTCATTTCGCTCACCTTTTGAAATCCCATTATTTGAGCGGAAGCATTCTGAGAATCGACTTCATCTTGATACCACGTTGCCGTTCTATATGCTTTGTAAAACTTACCAAATTGACCTGTAAAATCTTCGTGATGGAGATGAAGCCAATCGTATTTAGGCAATGCGCCAGTGAGGACTTCCTCATCGTAAACGATATCATAGGGAATTTCCGCATAAGTCAGAACGAGCGTCACAGCGTCATCCCACGGCAGCTTTCCCGCGGGGCTATACACTGCAACCCTGGGCACAACTTCTAATTTCACCATCTCCATATTCACTTCTGGGTCAGAAATCTCGTCCAATATTTGAGCAGCTTGAACATCTGCAATAATTTGATACGACACACCTCTAACAATACATTCATTCTCAATGGTAGGAATGTTCTTAAACATAAAACTACCTCCTCGGTAATTTAACAACCAGTCGGCCTCCACACCATTTCCCAAAACCCAAAACGTAACGCCATACGCTTTCAAGTGGTTCGATTGGCTTTCATCCATAGGGATTAAAATCCTTGAAGCAAATAAAGGGATAGCCAGCAACATGAAGAGCCCGAATAGAATAGTTTTCATCATGATCTTAAAATGGAGAATTGCTTTCTAAATCTTCATTCATTTTCGAACCTACAGTGATCGTCCCGGAATCTGAAAACGCAGTATTTGGTGACATCGAATCACCTCCAAATCCGTTATCTGCAAATGCGCTGTAGTCTGCAAATTTCGCCAAATGCTTAATAAACTTCATGTGAACAGTACCTAAACTACCATGACGATGCTTGGATAAAATAAATTCAGCCAAACCGTTTGTATCTAATCCTTGTTCGTGCTCTGTAAATCCATAATACTCAGGCCTATAAATGAAGGATACAATATCCGCATCCTGCTCAATCGCTCCAGACTCTCTCAAGTCAGACAACATAGGCCTCTTGTCTCCTCCTCTGGTTTCAACCATACGGCTTAACTGTGACAGGGCGATTACCGGAATGTCAAGTTCTTTGGCAATTGACTTGATCGACCTCGAAATAGAGGAAATTTCCTGCTCTCTATTCCCTCCTCCGCTATTGCTGCCATTCATCAATTGTAAATAATCAATAATGACGATGTCTATGCCATGGGTAGATTTGAGACGGCGGCATTTCGCCCTTAATTCAAAGACATTCAGACCAGGGGTGTCATCAATGAAAAGTGGAGCATTAGATAGCTTACCTATGCGATCATGTAGCTGTTGATATTCGTGGTCTTCCAGAGTCCCCTTTCGAAATTTGTCCGAACTAATCTCAGTTTCTGCAGATATTAATCGTTGGACGAGTTGAACTGAAGACATCTCTAGGCTAAAAACAGCAACCGGGATACCTTGGTCTACAGCAATATTCCTTGCCATAGTAAGCACGAACGCTGTCTTTCCCATACCAGGTCTCGCGGCCAACACGATCATGTCAGATCTCTGCCAACCTCCCGTCAATTTATCTATATCGGCAAATCCGGAAGGCACACCACTTACACCACCATCTTGTGCTCTGGCTTTGTCAATGTTGTCAATTGCTTTTTTCACAACGACATTCATTGTCTCGTAGCTCTTCCTAATATTCCCCTCAGCTACCTTAAACAATCCAGATTCAGCTTCATCAAGCAAATCGAAGACGTCTGTCTTCTCATCAAATGCCTTTTCAATAATGTTGCTTGAGACTCGAATCAATTCCCTTTGAATGTATTTCTGTGAAACAATTCTTGCATGAAATTCTACATTTGCAGTACTGGCTACTCTTGTTGTCAAATTGGCTACAGCAAAAGCGCCTCCAACCAATTCCAAATCACCAGATTTCCTAAGTGCCTCTGTGACAGTTAAAAGATCGATAGGCTCAGAATCATTGAACAAATTCTGAATAATGTCAAATATTCTTTGGTGAGCTGGTTTATAAAAGCTCTCTGGACTTAATACATCAATCACTGAATTAACCGCAGACTGCTCTAGCATCATCGCGCCTAAAACAGCTTCTTCCACGTCTACAGCTTGCGGGGTGACTTTCCCATGTGTGACCTCAGAATAAGGGGTTTTGCTCTGTACTGAGAGTCGGTCAATTGTTTTGGCCATGGTATTTTTAGATGTCGTCTTTTTCATTATTGCTGTCTGCAAGTTACGATTCAGACCATCATCCTTATGAACAATTCATTGACTCTATTTTCAACAAATTAAATGACAAATAGTTTTGTTACATTCGTAGCATGCTATCCTTTGCAAATAATGAACCAGATTTCAATGTAGCGCTTTCGCTCAGCCTTGTGATTTTTGGATTTGATGGCGTAAATCTTGATGTGCTTTTGGCCAAAAACAATACACATGAAGGCAAATTACATCTACCAAGTAGAAATCTTATGGCAGAAGATGATTTGTCAGAAACCGCACTTGAGATGTTCCAGGACTTATTTGGTCACAAAACACCCAACTTAATCGAACAACTTAAAGCTTTTGGAGGTGTCAGTAGATCACCTGAAGGCCGGGTAGTGAACATCGCACATAATGCATTGGTGAAATCCTCTGATTTTAAAGCAGAAAAATGGGAGCAACACGGCATGCACTGGTGTCCTGTTCAGAAAATACCTGAATTAATTTATGACCACAGCGAGATCGTTCAATTTTCCAGAGACAGGCTCGCGAGGCGCGTAAGCCGAAGACCACTTGGATTCCACATGCTCCCGACTGAATTCACATTGGGTCAGTTGTTAAAATTGTATGAGACAGCGCTCTCTAAGAAAATAGATAAACGTAATTTCAGGAAAAAGCTATTTAAAACCAACCTCCTTGAAGACGTTAATCGCAAAGCCGACGGAAGTAAATACGGTCAGTATAAAGGGAGCCTGTTGTATCAATTTAATAAGCAGGAATACCAAGACATGAATTTGAAAGGATATCCTTTCCAATTCTAATGACGAAACATCCTGTTATATCCCGAAGGCAGATTTTACGTCATTGACCATGTCAAGCTTTTCCCAAGGGAATAATTCTACAACAATATCAACTTTTTCACCTCCTTTAAAAGCTTGAAAAGTTTTCGTGACAGTTTGAGGCGTTCTTCCCATGTGACCATAAGAAGAAGTCTCTGAATAGATCGGCGTTCTCAAGTTAAATCTCTGCTCAATATCAAACGGTCGCATCGAAAATAAATCTTGGATTTTTTGTGCGATTTCGCCATCTAACAAATCAACTTTTGAAGTCCCATACGTGTCTACATACAATCCGACAGGGTCAGCCACTCCGATTGCATAGGCTACTTGAACCAATACCTCATCACACACACCGGCAGCAACTAAATTCTTTGCAATATGCCTTGTTGCATAGGCCGCTGAACGGTCTACTTTAGAAGGGTCTTTTCCACTGAAAGCGCCTCCACCGTGCGCTCCTTTACCGCCATACGTATCTACAATAATTTTCCGGCCTGTGAGACCCGAGTCTCCGTGTGGACCACCAATCACAAACTTCCCAGTAGGATTAACGTGTAATTTATAATCTCCTTTAAAAAGAGCCTGAACCCTCTCACTCATCTGAGCCTTTACTCTTGGAATTAAAATCTCAGAGACATCATTCTTGATTTTTGCCAGGATTAATTCATCATTTGCCTCAAATCCATCATCATGTTGAGTTGAAACCACGATTGCTTCTATGCGCTCTGGAACACCGTCATCAGAATATTGAATAGTAACTTGACTCTTAGAATCTGGTCTTAGATATGTCATCTCCTTCCCCTCCTTTCTAATCTGGGCAAGTTCGAAAAGCAATTTGTGAGACAAGTCCAAAGGCAGTGGCATATAATTGTCCGTCTCTCTACTTGCATAACCAAACATCATTCCTTGATCTCCCGCACCTTGTTCTTCTGGATTGTCTTTTACAACACCTTGGTTGATGTCTTCCGACTGCTCGTGGATTGCACTTAAAACACCACAAGATTCTGCATCAAATTTATACTCGCTCTTCGTGTACCCAATTTTTCTGATGGTGTCGCGGGCAATTTTTTGAACGTCTATATATGCATTGGAATTAACTTCTCCTGCCAAAATAACCTGTCCCGATGTGACCATCGTTTCACAAGCCACTTTACTGTTTGAATCAAATGCCAAGAAATGGTCAATTAAAGCGTCTGATATAGCATCTGCAACTTTATCCGGGTGACCCTCAGAAACAGATTCGGAAGTGAAAAAATGACTCATAGTGAAAATGAAAAGTGGATATCATAACAACGAACAACTCAGTAAAGAATTACAGCAATACTGATTCTTGTAAAAATAGATGATTAAAGCATCAACTTACTTACTTTTTCCTAAAAAACAATCTTAAAGAAACGCCAGACAATTCAAATTCATCACGTATTTTATTTTCTAGAAATCTTTTATACGGATCTTTAACGTACTGTGGAAGATTGCAGTAAAAAGCAAATGTGGGTGTCTGTGACGGCAATTGAGTCACATATTTAATTCTAACGTACTTCCCCTTATAAGTAGGTGGTGGCTGCCTGTCCATAATGGGAAGCAAGAAATCGTTGAGCTTACTGGTAGAAATCTTTTTGCTTCTGTTTTTATAGACCATCAAAGATGCTTCAAGCGCTTTGAAAATTCTTTGCTTTTTAAGATTTGATGTAAAGACAATAGGAACATCTGTAAAAGGAGCGATTCGTTCTCGGATTTTCTCTTCAAAATCCGACATCGTCGTGTGATCTTTGGCAATCAAATCCCATTTATTCACGACAATAACTACCCCTCTATAACTCTCTACAATTTGCCAAAATATATGTAAGTCCTGCCGTTCCATGCCATCTTGAGCATCAAGCAACAGAAGGCATACATCACTTTGATCAATCGCTTTTACAGTCCTTACTGTAGAATAGAATTCTAGATTGTCTTCAATATACTTTCTCTTTCTAAGGCCAGCAGTATCGATAATTTCGAAATCAAAACCGAACATGTTATAACTGGTGTGAACACTGTCTCGTGTTGTTCCAGCGATATCTGTAACAATGTTCCTTTCTTTCCCAAGCAAAGTGTTGACAAGTGTTGATTTCCCAACATTAGGGCGTCCTACTACAGCCAGTCTTGGTAATTTATTTTCGTCTTCATCTGGTTCAACAGGCAATTGATTGACAAGCTCATCCAACAATTCACCTGTTCCGAAACCGTTGTTGGCCGAAATGGAATAAATGGTCTCAGACAACCCAAGCGAATAAAATTCTGCGCTGCCTATATCATGGGCAGAAGTATCGACTTTGTTGCAAGCAACCATTACTTTTTTGCCAGATCTACGCAACATATTCGCTATCTCAAGATCAAGATCTGTTACACCCACCCCGACATCTACCATAAAGAGAATTAAATCAGCCTCTTCTATTGAGATCTCAACTTGAGCACGGATAGCGGCCTCAAAAGTATCATCACTTTTTGTAATCCAGCCTCCAGTATCAATCACGGTGAATTTACGGTCAGTCCAAACGGACTTCCCGTACTTTCTATCCCTAGTTGTACCGCTAGTTGGATCCGTAATCGCCTCACGTGATTCCGTTAAGCGGTTAAAGAGTGTGGATTTACCGACATTAGGTCGGCCTACAATAGTAACTAAATAGTGCATGTAGCAAATTTTTAGAAAAAAAAAGGGGGCCCCAAAGGGCCCCCAAGGTTGGCGTCGACATACTCTCCCGCCGTAGCAGTACCATCTGCGCTGGTGAGCTTAACTTCTCTGTTCGGAATGGGAAGAGGTGTACCTCACCGCAATAGACACCTATCGTTAAAATAGATAATATCAAATGCTGTCATCTGAATCATCCACTAATGGGATGACATACTGGTAGAAGATTGGGAACTCATAAACTTTCGGGTAATTAGTATCACTCGGCTTTGACATCGCTGCCTTTACACCTGTGACCTATCAACGTTGTAGTCTTCAACGACCCTCAATGAAACTTCATCTCGAGATGAGTTTCGCACTTAGATGCTTTCAGTGCTTATCTCATCCATACGTAGCTACTCTGCAGTGCAGCTGGCGCCACAACAGATACACCAGAGGTATGTCCAATCCGGTCCTCTCGTACTAGGATCAGGTTCTCTCAAGTTTCAAACGCCCACAACAGATAGAGACCGAACTGTCTCACGACGTTCTGAACCCAGCTC
>CAWVRV010000078.1:0-7289 GCA_963932755.1 uncultured Flavobacteriales bacterium
AACGAGGTCGCGCTATCTCACAGAATAGAATGGGGCAGGTTTGCCACTACCATCAACATGTCTGTTATAGAAATGGATTCACTATTTATTTTGCCTGGCGCAGATTTAACAATGCGTCTAGATACGGACGGGAATGCGTTGTGGTTTGGCTCGGTAAACCGCTCTGTAAGACAACCCTCATTCACAGATTTATACTACAATTTAGGAGGTGCACAGGGGTCAATAGATTTGGAGCCTGAGTGGTCAGATAATTTTGAAACAGGCGTGAGGGCAAACATGGCGCTAAGCGAAACCAGCTCTCTCAAGTTTGAACAAACAGCGTTCATCCGTCAAGGCCACAACCTGATTGATTGGGTGAGATATGAAGGGTCATTGACGACACAGGCCGCCAACCTAAGAGATGTTACATTTAATGGAATGGAGACTTCCTTGTTGTTGCGTTGCAAAAACAACAATACGATTGGTGTTTCTTATACCACTATCAAGGCATCAGAATCGAGTGTTGGGTTTGAGTCAAACTATGTCCTTGACTTCCTCCGCCACAAGCTTGATATAAGAACTTCCTTATCGCTCCCCGCAGACCTTACCCTCTCCTTGAGGTATTCATTGCAAGACAGGGAGGGTGGCTACTACAGTCCCGTAGAAGGAGAAGAAATAGAGTTCTTACCCGTGGGGCTTCTGGGGGCAACACTGAGCCGCGAATTTATGGAGGGCAAACTGAAGACGAATGTCAGAGTAGACAATGTGCTAGATGTTGCGCTTGTCGATATAGGAAATGTGATGTTGCCTGGCAGATGGGTGCGGGCAAGCCTTACCTTCGTGTTTAATTGACACTAATTAAATATAGATATTGATATGGCAGATATGAGAGACCTAATTGAAAAATTTCCGGAACAAATAAGCGCTGCAGTGACTGACATGCAGATAATGGACGCGGGCCTGCATAAAGAAGTATCATCGGGGTTTTCGCCAAATGGTGTTTTGATTTTAGGGATGGGAGGTTCTGGAATTGGCGGAGCAATCGCCTCGGACATCCTCTCACTTGACAGTGAAATTCCTGTGGTAGCAAACTCAGATTATTTGATCCCCGGATGGGTTTCTAAAAACACGCTCGTGTTGGCATGTAGTTATTCGGGCAATACAGAAGAGACCATTGAAGCGGTTAATTCAGCACATGAACGGGGAGCTACAATCGCGGTGATTACTTCCGGAGGTCTGCTCGGAGCGCTTGCTGAAAAACACAACTGGCCTTTGGTTTCTATGCCTGGTGGGCAACCCCCGAGATCACAATTTGGACGCAGTTTTGTCGGACTTGCATGGACACTAAAACAATTCGGGTGTTTTTCTGAGAAAATGTATTCAGACTTAGAGGCAACGTCTACTTCAACTGCAGAAGCTTTTGCATCTGTTTGTGAGCAGGCAGAAGAAATTGCAGATTTAGTCGTGGGAAAGTCAATCTTATTGTACTCAGATACTGGCGTAGGATCAATCGCTACACGATGGCGCCAGCAACTTAATGAGAACAGTAAATTGCTGGTCAACACTCAGATGTTTCCTGAGATGAATCACAACGAACTTGTGGGCTGGGATTCCGGAAATGAAAGCGATGTTGTGGTGATTATTCGCACCCCGGAGGACCACACGCGTACACAATTTAGAATGAGCGTTTGCGCAGAAATTTTCAGAGAATTCGGTGCGGATGTTGTCGTTATTGATGCCGAAGGAGACGACCAAATGCAGCGTCTCATGTATCTTATTCAACTGGGAGACGTGCTCTCGTTGTTACTTGCGGAGAGAGCAGGAATTGATCCTGTTGACATCACAAATATTGAGCGACTGAAGGCTGAGCTCAGCACTCTGAAGTAGTACAATGAGGCAGCTCGCGTTTGAGGACCTAGGCACCATGAGGTATAAGCCTTGTTGGGATTATCAGGAAAAGGTGTTTAAGTCTGTGATTGATCATAAAATTGCCAGACGAGATGCACTTTCTGAGGATCCAAACGCCGACCGTCCGCTCCCTACGAGCCGTTTGTTATTTGTAGAACACCCCCATGTTCTTACCCTTGGAAAGAGTGGTGACTCTGAAAATGTGATTGTGAGTCCTGCACGATTGGCCGAATTGGGTGTTGACTACTTTCCCATTAACAGAGGGGGAGACATTACTTATCATGGGCCGGGACAGCTGGTGGCATATCCCATCTTAGACCTCGATCAATTTTTTACAGACATCCATAAATACCTTAGATTTCTTGAGGAAGCGGTGATTAGGACGTGCGCTGATTTCGGAGTTGAAGCAGGTAGGATTCAAGGTCAGACAGGGGTTTGGGTGGATGTCGAAGCCGGAAAAGATGCGCGGAAGATATGCGCCTTCGGTGTGAAATGCAGTCGTTGGGTAACCATGCATGGGCTTGCCTTCAATGTCGATTCTGATTTAAACTTCTTTGACCTCATCATTCCTTGTGGCATTTCTGACAAAGGCGTGACCTCCTTGTCAAAGGAAGTAGGGAGGAATATTTCACAGGAAGAAGTGAAGCCTCTTTTAAAAACACACCTTCAAAACCTCTTTCAATGGGATGAGGTAAATGCGTCTTAATATTTTATATTTTGTTTTAATTGTCGCGTAATTTCATGTGCCTGATGTATATTTATCTTACACCGGCATCAAACCAAATGACATTTCAGAGTACATAAACTTCTGCTAACGCGTTTATTACGCGAATATAAATTCAGGGCCGACGTTTATAAAACACGAATTATTCTCTTGACTTGATGCGGTTTCTTTCGAAGAAAATTAGCCATGCGTCAAAGTTTAAATGTACTTGTTGTTGATGATGAAGCTCCTGCCAGGGAAGTGCTTTGTCGCCAAATTGAAAGAAGTTGTCCATATCTCAATGTCATCCAAACTGCATCCAACGCCCGCGAAGCAAGATCCTATATTGAGAGCCTTGCGCCAGATATTGTGTTTGTCGATATTCAGATGCCCGATGAAACAGGGATTGAATTAATAGAAGGATATAAGGACAGAGACTTTTACGTTGTCTTTGCGACGACCTATCACAAATACGCAGTCGATGCCCTAAGGCAAAGAGCGTTCGATTACCTACTTAAGCCCATTGACAAAGACGAACTCAAAGCTTGTGCCAGGCGTATTTTAATGCACTTCTACCTTAAGAGAAAACCAGGAATGGGTGCACTCCCTCCTGCACCCAGAAGGTTTGAGATTGTGACCTCTAGAAAAAGACATTTTGTGAGACATGAAGACATCCTCCATATCGAGGCTTGTGGCAGCTACTCTACGCTGTATCTAGAATCGGGCCGCCGATTAACAATTTCAAAAAACCTTAAAAAGGTTGAAGATATTTTAGATGACCCCACCTTTTTCCGCGTTCATAATTCTCAAATCGTACACCTTAACTACATTCACTCTTGTAACTACAAAACACACTCCATTACCCTCACTAGTGGAAAGGAGATTCCTATGGCAGTTAGGAAGAGAGAAGAGCTTCGCAAACGCATGACCTCCTTAATCGCAAGTTAATGATGTGATACAAGTTTTGTATAGGTACTTTTGCATCATGCTTAAAGACATTAGATCATTAAACAGCGCGGAGTTGCGAGACGCGATAGTCTCGATGGGAGAGAAGCCATTTAGGGCCAAACAATTGGAAGAATGGATTTGGTCTAAATCGGCATCATCATTTGATGAAATGACGAATTTAGGGAATGATTTCCGCCAAAAACTTACAGAAAACTTTTCATTAAAACGCATTGAATTAAGCGAAAAGCAGTTCAGCCGAGATGGCACGGTAAAGTGCGCATTCAAAGTTGAGACAGTCAAGCCAGGCGATCTAAATATTGTTGAGGGTGTCTTAATTCCGACAAAATCGAGAACAACGGCGTGTATTTCGTCTCAAGTAGGCTGCAGTCTTGCATGTTCGTTCTGTGCCACAGGGAAGTTAAAGCTAATGAAGAACCTGACCGCTGCGGAGATGTACGATCAGGTTGAGATGATTGCTTCGATTGCTCAAGAGAGAGAGAAATCGAATCTCTCTAACATTGTTTATATGGGCATGGGAGAGCCACTCTTAAATTATAAAAATGTGATTGAAAGTGTGGAGAGAATTTGCGGAACACCCGGATTGGGGATGTCACCTCGCAGAATAACGATTAGTACGGCGGGGATTGCGAAAGCGATCAAACGTCTTGGAGACGACGAAGTTAGATTTAACCTTGCGCTTAGTCTGCACGCCGCCAACGACAAGAAGCGTTCCGAGATTATGGCCATTAATGATTCTAACAATATTGAAGCACTGGCCGAAGCACTCATCTATTTCCATGAAAAAACGGGATCTCGTGTCACATTTGAGTATATCATCTTCAAGGATTTTAACGATTCAATAGAAGATGCTCAGGAGCTGGCTTTGTTTTGCAAACACGTTCCTTGTAAAATAAATATTATTGAGTACAATCCGATAGATGATGGGCGTTTTCAGCAAGCGGATGCAGAGAAAGTTGAAGATTTTAAAAACTTCCTCGAAAGCAAAAACTTAATCGTAAACGTGAGAAGGTCTAGAGGCAAGGACATTGATGCTGCGTGTGGTCAACTCGCAAATAAGAATGAACAAGGCAAAGACTCCTTGAAAAAGACGACTTCTTAATCCAGCTTTAGAATAGCCAGGAATGCTGACTGTGGAACCTCTACAGTACCAATTTGGCGCATACGCTTCTTCCCTTTTTTCTGTTTTTCTAAGAGCTTACGCTTACGGGTAATGTCTCCTCCATAGCACTTCGCTGTGACATCTTTTCGGACAGCACTAATCGTTTCTCGTGCAATGATTTTTGCACCAATCGCAGCCTGTAGCGCCACCATAAACTGTTGACGAGGGATTAATTCTTTTAATTTTAAACAGATTCGCTTTCCGAAATCGTGCGCATGGTCTCGGTGGATCAGCGCCGAGAGGGCATCGACTTGATCTCCGTTAAGGAGGATGTCAAGCTTGACGAGATCAGACTCCCTATATCCATCGGGGAAGTAATCAAACGAAGCATAGCCCCTTGAGATACTTTTAAGCTTGTCGTAAAAGTCGAATACAATTTCTCCAAGTGGCATACTGAACGTAAGCTCTACGCGGTCTGCGGTCAGATATACCTGGCTTACAATTTCACCCCGTTTTTGAATACAAAGACTCATTACAGGACCGATGTAGGATGATTTTGTAATGATTTGCGCCTTAATGTATGGCTCCTCAACCTTAACAAGACCTTTGTTTTCAGGCAAATCAGAAGGGTTGTTAATGATCTGTTGAATCCCTTTGGGAAGGTGGGCGATGTAGCTCACGTTCGGAACGGTTGTAATCACAGTCATATTGAATTCACGTTCGAGTCTTTCTTGAACGATTTCCATGTGCAACATTCCCAAGAAACCACATCTGAAACCGAAGCCAAGCGCGGCGGAACTTTCTGGTTCGAATACGAGCGAAGCATCATTGAGTTGGAGTTTTTCCATAGAAAAACGGAGCTCCTCATAATCCTCTGTGTCTACAGGATAGAGTCCAGAAAAAACCATGGGCTTCACATCTTCGAATCCTTTAACAGCAACCGTGCAGGGGTTCTCTAGGGTCGTGATGGTGTCTCCAACTTTAATCTCTTTTGCGTCCTTAATCCCAGAGATAACATACCCCACGTCACCAGTGCTTAATGTTTCTCTCGGGATGAGGTCAAGCCCTAGAACACCTATTTCGTCTGCGATATATTCTTTGTCTGTGGAAAGTAATTTTATCTTCTCGCGACGCTTTATCGATCCATTGATGACTCTGAAGTAAGCAATAATCCCTCTGAAGTTATTGAAAACAGAGTCGAAAATCATTGCCTGAAACGGCGCTTTGGGATCACCTTTTGGGGCGGGCACACGTTCGATGACAGCTTTAAGAATCTCCTCAACGCCGAGCCCAGACTTGCCTGAGGCAAAGATTATATCGTCAGCTTCGCAACCGATGAGGTCAATTATTTGGTCTCCCACAACTTCTGCGTCGGCAGAATCCAAATCCATTTTATTGAGGACGGGGATTATTTCCAAATCATTTTCAAGGGCGAGATAGAGATTAGATATGGTCTGGGCCTCGATACCCTGAGTCGCATCTACAATGAGCAATGCACCTTCACAAGCAGCAATAGAACGGCTCACTTCGTAAGAGAAATCTACGTGGCCAGGAGTGTCAATCAGATTTAAGACGTACTCTTCCCCATCTGAATGCGTGTGTACCATTTGAATCGCGTGACTCTTTATGGTGATCCCCCGCTCTCTCTCGAGGTCCATATCGTCCAAAGCCTGATCCTGCATTTGTCGCTCTGTAATCGTCCCCGTTTCCTGAAGAAGTCTATCTGCCAGCGTGCTTTTCCCGTGATCAATGTGGGCGATAATACAGAAGTTTCTAATTTTTTTCATCAATGTCTAATCTAGCTGAAATTCCTTACAGAGCTGCAAAAATAAGCCGTTAATACGCCCGTTCTACTAATTTGTTTTTTACGGTGCCTACACGTTGTATATTTACCCTTGCAAAACGTCCTTTTTACAATGATTCGATTCCAACAGAACACCTTTATTTTATGCGCTCTTTTTATAAGCTGTGCGACCAACGTCATAGCACAGAGCGAAGTAGAATTTTCAGAGAATATTACGGCACAAAAAATCTTTGATTCCTACGGTGGTTTTGACCACGCAGTTCTCAAAATGACCAGAGAAGAATGGATTGTGGTTAGAGCCTGGGAGGGTTTTGATGAAAACGCATATCTAGAGACTTTGGTCAACTTTAAAGCATCGTTTTCAGAGGATCGTGAGAAACGCAAAATAAGTCGACAAGCGAAAGTTCTTCAAAGTGATTGCAATTGCTGGGTTGAACCAGACGAATCTTATACGACAATGGTCCCCCCTCCAGGCCTTGGAGGATTGCAGCCAGGTGAAGAGCAATGGTCCACTTCAGGAGGAGCTGGATGGGATGTAGATTGTTCATCAGCCCCCATTTCTTTTCCTGGATGGACCTTTGAACTTTATGGGAATTCATATTCTGAGTTTTACGTAAACTCAAAAGGCATGATTTCATTTGGGGAAGATGTCATAGACTGGACGCCTACAAAATTTCCTGAAGCAGAGTACAACCAGATTGCGGGTTACTGGCAGGATACAGACAACCGTTCTGTGGGTGAAATCATGTATAAAGTAACGCAAGATGCGGTATATGTAAATTATGTTGAGGTGGGGTATTACAACAACCACAATGACCTTACAAACA
>CAWVRV010000079.1:0-6710 GCA_963932755.1 uncultured Flavobacteriales bacterium
CCCTGAGAATCGATTGTGAGGTCTCTCGGTTCATCTTCAAAATCCGTCCCAAGTATTCCTGAACTGATGTACCCACCATACGTTCCAAGCCAGGTGAGAAACATATCGGATTCAGAGCCAGTTTCAAAATCTACATGAGACAAGGACACAAGCTGATTTCCGGCCCAAGCAATGTTACATCCCTCCATAAAATCATCTGAAGAAGCATCAACAGGAGCACCGGGGGTACCATTCTCAACCTCAAGATGCATGACACGGTGTCCCAATGGTAAATCCTCTCTTTCGTACGAGTACATGAGCACCAAACCATCGGGTCCGATAGCGATATCGTTTGCAACGTTCGCACCAAACGTTCCTGTATCAGGTGAGATCCGAGCCCATAAGGGATTCCCATCGGGTCCCCAAGCCCAAACTGTAGATTGCAGTACACCGTCAATCTCTGTAGAACCGGCGACAAATAATGTGTCGCCATACACGCTTGCAGACTCGACGTGTTCAGAAATGACTGGGTGTCCCCATGTCATGTATGACGCGCCTTCTACAGACGAGGGGTCATCGATATTAAGCAGCCACCCGTCTCCTTCAACATTTCCTACCGCCCATCTACTTCCTTGCCAATTAACTGCAGACACGGGATCTTGATTCAAGGGATGCATCACTTCTATTGTCTCCACGATCGCGCCAGAATTCCCTAGATTTTTTATCGTGTGCAGCACGATGTTATAGGCGTCGTTTTCGCCGAGTCTTTGTGAAAGCACCGTAAGGTCTCCGCTGCTGCCAGAAGGAACATTGTCCCAAGCATCCACCGCTTGCTCTACAGGCGACCCGTAGGGCGTAAGCATACTCCAAGCAAATTGAAAATCTGCATCGTAATGAACGATATAGCCTCTTACAGTTCCGTCTGCGTGGCTGGAAGTTGAGCCTACAACATACGTGCTGTTACCGAGAGGAATCACGGCATTTGCTTCATCAACAAGGGGACCGCCGACGACACGAATTTGGATCTCGCTTTGGGCTGAATGAGGTGCTACTGAAAACACCATCGAAAACGCAAGAATGAATAGGCCTAATGTATACTTCATGAACGTACAGATGCGTGAATACTTGAAAGTGTTTTAAGAAGAGAAGGAAGGTGATCCAAATGAAGCATATTCGCGCCATCAGAGAGTGCTTCTGAAGGTCGTGGGTGCGTTTCTATAAATACAGCATCCGCTCCCGCTGCAACAGCTGCGCGACCGAGTGGAGAAATGAAATGAGGGGTCCCCCCTGTTACTCCTGAACTTTGATTTGGACGTTGTAAGCTATGTGTCAGGTCGACTACCGTCGGTGCAAACGTTCGCATCACGGGGATTCCTCTCATATCTACAACGAGATCTTCATAGCCAAATGTTGTCCCTCTCTCCGTCACCCAAACATCTTCATTCCCGGCATCTCTTACCTTTTGTACTGCGTGAATCATCGATTCTGCGGATAGAAATTGTCCCTTTTTAATGTTGACGGTACATCCTGTTTTTGCTGCGGCAACCAGAAGATCAGTTTGGCGACAAAGGAAGGCAGGAATTTGAAGAACATCTACATATTCTGCAGCCTTGACGGCTTCTTCCGCGGTATGAATATCTGTGACAACCTTCACGCCGTACTGTTGTCGAACTTGTGCCAACAAAGAGAGCGCCTCTTCATCCCCTATCCCAGTAAAACTATCAATTCGTGAACGATTGGCTTTCCGATAAGATGCCTTGAAAATCACAGGCAAACCTAGATCTCTACAGGTCCCTATGACACGCTCAGCAACTTCAAACAATGGCTTTTCTCCTTCAACCACACACGGACCAGCAATGACAAGAAGCTTCCCACCTGAAACATCCTCAAACGCCTGCTTTTGAGCTTCTGTTTGCTTATTTGGAAATGCCTGTGAATCCATTATATTCAAAAATTACGGTGTTGTTGATATCAGTAGTCCTTACTAGCGCTTACACGTTGATTTGAAACGCCCTCCTCTGGCATCCCATCCATCTCCTGCAAGTCTTTCCAATCGGATCGTCACCCCTCTATTGTATGTGAAATCTGATGACTCATTCCCTATCAATAATCCCATTGGATCTTCTATTTCTAAGACCAACATCCTTCTACAACTGTACTTTAATTGTGCCCAAACAACAGGCCTCATCCTGCCCCATCCACCATATTTGGCCTGCACTCCGAACGCAAGCCTATCAAAAGGTGTCCAACCCACTCCAGCAGTGAATAGTGGTTCAGGCATCCACCCTCCTGTCTCAACACTCAATTCGATCATCACATCTGGCGAAGGCTCGTATATGAAATCTGCTGACAAGCGATATGGAAGGAGTGTCATCCTCTTGACAGAACTTCCCGTTAACAGGAGCGAATCTGTACTGATATTGCCTTCTACCACTGATTCCCAGGTCAGGGAATCTCCAAATACAGGCAAACCTGTTGTTGCGATCCCCTCCTGAAACCAAGCCACAGATGATCCTTGTGGCTCAAATAGAATGCCGAAATCCGAGAAATTGATTTCGAATCGAATAGGCAATGTTTCAGAGGCCAATGGAAGGCTTCCAGAAAGTCCAATTCCATAAGCGGGAAGAAACCCAAAAGGCAAATCAAGAGAATCTCCGAAAGGAACATTCATTGTAGATGGGCCATCGAGCGCATGGAGTCTCGCTTCAGTTTGAAGGTATGTATCCAGTGAGTCTGCATTCTCCGAAACTGAGAAGTACCCATAAGGGATACTCCACTCAAACCCGGCAAGTCGCTGTACAAGAGATATTTCAAGTCTCTGTCTGGTTTTTGTGTTTTCAAAGCCTAATCCAAATCTATTGTATTCAGCCATGCGCATTCCCGTGCCGCTTAGTACATCCACTCTCCCTGTATGCCCCCCATTTCCGTAAAAAATCAACTCAAACATATCTGAGGTCCAACGGGAATCGTAAAGTATTTCGCTGCCCATCGAACCACATAAGGCCCAGTTCCCACCTTTAAAAGGCTTCGATGCCCACTTCTTCTCCCATCCAATACTTCCCCCGAAAAAACCCATACCGCCCTCATGAGCTTCTAATACGGGGTCAAGAACATCGTGCCCTATAAATCCGCCATGTGCCAATGAACTGATGAATCCGGTGGACAACACGTTGCCGCTTTGGTTCGCCCAAACAGAAAAAGAGGCATCCCCACTCCGTTTCACTTTCGTAGAATCATTTAAAGTCAAAGAGGTAGCGGCCGCAATGGAGGAGGTAAACAGCAGGCTCACAAAGAAAAAAGAGACTTTGGGTTGAAATTTCATCATTACTCTACTTCGATTAATTGAGTCCCTTCTATTCTCACTTGAACGCGGATGTTTTCATAGCCGGTAAAGGTTTGGGCTCCATCTGTTCTCACAGTGAGACGCACATACACATTTCCGCCTGGCTCAACAATAGCTTGATTCAATGGGATTATTAACAACGCGTGAGCAGGCATTTCTGGAAAACTAATGCCTGCTTCAAGTTGCGTATTGACAGCAACGACGGTCCCGATTGCATCGTTGACTACATAGTCAACATCCGCAATAACCTCCACAGGGAAGGTGCTTGTCAGATCGATTAACAGGCGACCATCGAACTGAGGGAATTCCAGAGGATCCAATGTATATACCTCCTCTAAAACAACACCATCTAAACCCATGCGAAATGGAATTTCAATTTCGAGTTCGAGTTCAGGGATATAATCTGCGTCAACATAATCGTTGCCGAAAGAAATATCTCCATACGGATTGACCTGCGCACTTCCAGCCATACTAAACTTCTCAGGAAAGTTTTCCATGAGGTCAAATATATTTGATCCCGATTCACCCAAATCAATTTCTAAAGTCGTAAAGTCTACAAGGTTACCGTCGATCCATTGTGCTCTCGGGATATCGTGAGCGCCATATAATGTTGGGTGAATCACAGACTGCCCATCCACCAATAGCGTATCGAAGTTAAGTCTTAAGTCAGCACCTATCGTGTTCTCTATGCGTATTTTAGCTACCGCACCTTCAAGGTCTAATATAGGGTTAGGGACGGGGACCGTATCGATCAGGGTTACTTCAGTACCGAAGTCTAGCTCGACATCCCCAAAGTATCCTTTCGCCTTCTCAATCTTCATGCCTTGCATCTCTAGCTTTACGGTGAGACTGTCCAGATTTGAAATAAAGAAAACATCCTCATTGAGGGGTGAATTCATTGCTGTAAAAGACGAAGTAATGGTGTTGTGTGAACTCCCATCTTCTCCTGTCATATCGAAAACCGCACCGGTTAAATCGATATTTACCGTTGACACTCCATTGACACCTCCAACTGCAGGCGGTACATTAAATTCAATTTCCACAACCTCTCCATCGATCCTCATGCTTGTCAGTGCGTAACTTAAATTCAGGATCCCATCTACAGTGCTCTCCACGGAGAATGCCATTGTGCCCCCACTCAGGATCAGTTCGCGCAAATACATGCCCGAATTCTCACTCAAATTGGTGATCTGCATTTCATTATCTATCTCCATAAAAGGGTAATCTACAGGAGCAGGAACCTCAACTGTAAGCAGATTCCCCATGGAAAAAGTATTCAACAAAGTGGTATCGGGAAGTACTGGAATATCCTCAGCGTTAAATGCCTCAAAGGGGCCTTTGTAGACAAGTCGTGCGGGCTCTCCACCTTCACCTAAGACAAGCAATGAGTCTGGCACAAATGAAGACCACGTCACATTGTCGTCAACAAGGGGGAGAAAGATCTCTGACTCCCAGCTTAAAGTCTCCCTATCCTCACAGCTATAAAGAGCAGTAAGTAAGAGGATGGAGACAAAAGCTATTTTGATTTTTCCTGACATGATTCAATAAATTTATAAACGTGTATTCGCGGGAATACAGCTCAAAGGTGCTACTGCCAAAAATACGGCGAGAGCGGCACACCACAACGAAAGAGATGTAAATTGGGGCAACAACCATGGGCTTAGGAGCAAATACGCCGCGACAACAGCGGTTGCAGCAGCAATTGCCTTGTCCTTGAAGCTCAAACTTTGCGGAAGGAAAACCACAAATGCCGGCAAAGTCCACATGAGATTGTAGTTTCCCCATGTATCACTGTGATCTGTAAGTCCCCACATTAACAAAAGCAGAATCCCCAGTGTCGTTGCGACGCCTGCAATAAGAAACCGAACAAAATTGTACATGGCATGATTTGAATGGTCAGAATTGCTGCCTTTCATTGCCGTCATGATTTTCAGCGAACCCATGATCGCGACAAAAAGAACAGCGACAAAAAGAGGAACGTGACGTTTCGGAGCGCCTTCTGGCTCGCCCGCAAACCACAACCCCTCAACAATCAAATGGTCCTCCCTGTCATCTTCACTTGTCAGAGGGACATCATTCACTGTCATTCTCGTTAACGCTTCAGCCAAATCATCAGGGATAAAAGCCGCGCCACACTCCGTCATGACCGCATCCGCTCTGGCCCCCAAAATGAAATCCATTCCCAACGAAGTCCAAGGTGAACCTTCGATATATGGCCCAAGTCCATCTCTAAATGTTCTGCCATCAGAATGACAATTTGTATTGAGCTTGTCGCCTAAAGCGGCCTCCAGCACTACGATCACACGAGACGCACAGTTGTCTCGAAAGAACTCATATCTGTAGACTGCGTTTTCTTCCTGAAGATTCCAAGACAAATACGCGGCAACATCTTTCACTTCGCTGGCGTTCAAATTCAGACGTTGTTCAAACATGCCACGTCCAGAATCTACATACGCACCTTTAAACAAATAAAAAGGAGCCGCAGTCAGCTTATAATTCAGTCTGCCCCTCATAAAGTTCAAATAGAACCCATCATCAAATGAAAATGTGCCATAATTAAACACCCAGTCTACCACAGGGACTTCCAATGGGTCGTAAATTCTAATCGCAGTATGACCGAACGCAGCATATGTATCCTGTCCTGGACTTAACGTAATGACACTCACAGTCGCTTCATCACTCAGATTGTCATACCACTGTGCTTGACTTGAAAACGGGGACAGCCCCAACATCAAAAGAAGCACAGTCGCCACCTTTAAAATCCCCCTGACCATTTCACTTGCCTTTCCGCTAAGCCAAACCCCATTGTAACCCCCAACTTTTGACGCTTCAAACCGCACAAACAAATCTCCACCTGGCATCGTTACTTTGCGCTGCGTTTCTCCGCCATGCAATTTAAAATGAACCAAAGCAGCAGCAACTGCACCCGTTCCACACGCTTGGGTTTCACCCTCTACCCCTCTTTCATAGGTTCGCAAGAACAAATCTTCTCCCAAGTCACACAATACATTTACGTTCGTCCCATCAGGTGCATATCGCTTGTGATGCCTCACGCTTCGCCCAAAAGCTTCAAGATCAAATTCATCCAGCGTCTGTTTGTCATGGACAACATGGATGTGATGAGGTGATCCCGTATTGATAAACAAATCTCCTCTGAAATCATCATGATCAATTTCCACAGGACTACTCAGGGGCATAAATTTCACACTCGGCAAATCTAAATCCTCATTCAGTTTGACTTTATGAAGCCCGTCACAGGCTTCAAATATGGCTTCATCAAGAATCCAACCCTGCTTTTTTGCGTATAAAAACGAAGCTCGGGTTCCATTTCCACAAAACGACCGAGAACCATCTGCGTTTCTATAATCACATTTGAGATCTACATGGG
>CAWVRV010000080.1:0-6557 GCA_963932755.1 uncultured Flavobacteriales bacterium
TGTAATTTCGATGCTGTGGCGTATATAGATGATTTGTCGTGTACGTATGCTTTGGCTGGATATGATTGCGATGGTTTGTGTTTGTCTGATACTGATGCAGATGGCGTTTGTGATGAGTTTGAGGTGATCGGGTGTCAGGATGCCACAGCTTGTGATTATAACGTCTCAGCGACAGATTCCGGATTGTGTGATTACAGTTGTTTAGGTTGCACCTATGACATTGCCACGAATTATGATGCTGCAGTGAATACGGATGATGGCTCGTGTACTTTTGATACAGCTGATTTCTGTCCAGCAGATATTAATGGCGATGGCTCTGTGTCTACTGTGGACTTGCTAGATCTTCTATCTGCCTATGGAGAGACCTGTATCCCATAAATTAAGCGGCATAGCATAAGACTATTGCTATCTTCGCGACATGCATACACGCGCAGAAAAATTAGAAGCATTTGGACGACTTTTAGATATCATGGATGAACTCCGTGAAAAGTGTCCTTGGGATAAGAAACAAACGTTTGAATCACTTCGTCATCTCACAATTGAAGAGACCCATGAATTGGCGGACGCGATTATTGACGCTGACATTCAGGAAATTAAAAAGGAAACGGGGGATGTTCTCCTTCACATGGTGTTCTATGCAAAACTCGGATCTGAAATTCCAGAAGATAAAGGTGGCTGGGATATCGCAGACGCGTTAAACTCGATTTGTGAAAAATTAATTTCACGTCATCCTCACATTTATGGTGATGTAGAAGCAAATGATGAAGCGACTGTAAAAGCAAACTGGGAAAAAATAAAGTTGAAGGAGGGGAATAATTCTGTTTTAGAAGGGGTTCCGCGTTCTTTACCAAGTTTGATAAAGGCGTATCGAATCCAAGACAAAGTTCGCGGTGTAGGTTTTGATTGGGACAATGTTTCTCAAGTGCTTGACAAAGTAAATGAAGAGCTTGAAGAATTGGCGGTGGAGGTGAACGCCAAATCCGATCGCATTTCTGATGAGTTTGGCGATGTTTTATTTGCCCTTATTAATTACGCGAGATTTATCGACGTCAATCCCGACGAAGCCTTAGAACGAACAAACCGCAGGTTTATCAATAGATTTATGCATCTGGAAAATGCCGTCAAAGCTGACAACAAGGATTTGGGAGAGATGCCTCTTGTAGAAATGGAGGCGTATTGGAATCAAGCAAAAAAGGAATTGGGATAGATTAACTGACTCGCTTGTCATCTTGCACCCTTTTATTCGCGAGTTGTTCGTCTTCGTAGTAAATTGCGGTTCTTCAATTCATAAGAACTAGATAGACATGAACTTAAGTATTAGAACCTTTGGATTTGCGATTTGCACATTCTTGTTTGTTTCATCGCCTTTGATTGCCCAGCAAGAGGAAGTAAGCAGAACGAACACGAATGTTTTCCGTCAACTTGGTACGGAGTTACCTACGGCGAACACATACAGGACTGCTTCTGGTGCCCCTGGCCACAACTATTGGCAGCAACAAGTGGATTATGACATGCAGCTTAAGTTGGATGATGCAACGCAGCGCATTGACGGCTCTGAAACGATTACGTATACAAATAACAGTCCCGACGAGCTTCGTTACCTTTGGCTTCAGCTGGACCAAAACGTACGTGCGAAATCTTCAGATTCATATAAAATCTCTGAGAGTTCATGGTCAGATAGCGAATCATTCAAAACCGTCAATAAACTTGAGCCTACATTTGATGGTGGCTTCAATATTGAAGGCGTAAAAGATGTTGCAGGAAATCCGCTAAGCTATACGATTAATAAAACCATGATGCGTGTCGATTTGCCGCGCGTATTAAAGCCGGGGTCGCAAGTTAAATTTAGCATAGACTGGTGGTACAACATCAACAACAGAATGGAGATTGGAGGGCGCTCTGGGTATGAATATTTTGAGGAGAATGACAATTATCTGTATACCATTGCTCAATTCTATCCCAGATTGGCTGTTTACAGTGACAACGAAGGATGGCAGAACAAGCAGTTTTTAGGGAATGGAGAGTTTACCGTTTGTTTTGGCGATTACAAGGTTGCCATTACAGTGCCTTCAGATCATATTGTAGCTTCCACAGGCGAGCTTACAAACCCGAAGTCTGTCCTTACCTCTAAGCAACGCAAACGTTTCGAACTCGCAAAAATCACAACGGATCACCCTGTGATTATTGTCACAGAAGAGGAAGCTCGGAAAGCGGAGTTAACCAAAGAAAAGGGGATGAAAACCTGGATCTTTAGCGCAAAAAATGTCAGAGATTTCGGATGGGCTTCAAGTAGGAAGTTTATTTGGGATGCGATGACTGTTCCTGTTGGAAAGTATCGACCTCTGGCAATGAGTTTCTACCCTAAGGAAGGGAATCCACTCTGGGAGCAGTACAGTACGAAAGCAGTTGCCCAAACCCTGCGTACCTATTCAAAATATACTGTAGACTACTCGTATCCTGTGGCGATTTCAGTTCACACGAAGTGGATAGGGATGGAGTATCCCATGATTTGTTTTAACGGAGGCAGACCTTCTGAGGACGGAACCTACTCTCAAAGGACCAAGCATGGTATGGTCTCTGTAATCATTCACGAAGTGGGACACAATTTCTTCCCGATGATCATCAATTCTGATGAACGACAGTGGACTTGGATGGACGAGGGTCTCAACACATTCGTGCAGTATCTCGCCGAGCAGGAATTTGACAGAGATTATCCATCACGTCGAGGAAGTGCGCGTGACATTTCATCTTATATGGGAGGTGACAAAAAGCGTATTTCTCCGATCATGACGAACTCAGAGTCCATTTATCAATTTGGGCCAAATGCATATGGAAAGCCCTGCACTGCACTCAATATTCTTCGGGAAACAGTCATGGGACGTGAGTTGTTTGATTACTCGTTTAAGGAATACAGCAGGCGCTGGGCGTTTAAACATCCTACTCCCGCGGATTTCTTCCGTACGATGGAGGATGCCTCTGGAGTCGATCTAGATTGGTTCTGGAGAGGGTGGTTCTATACAAATGACCATGTCGATATCGCCCTTGACAATGTGAAATGGATGCAAATAGACACTCAGAACCCCGATACTGAAGCCGCTTTTAATCAATCTGCTTCAGACAATGTGCCATCTGACATCTCTTCCCTAAGAGATGCCATCGCTACGCCTGAAACATATCTTGAAGCGGACCCTACTTTAAATGATTACTACACCACAACTGGCAAGTTTGAAGTTCTCGAATTAGACAGAGTGGAATACAGAGAGATGCTTGACGGTCTCTCGGAAGATCAAATTGCACTTCTTTCAAGTGGGAAGAACTTCTACGAAATAACTTTTCGCAACTTAGGTGGATTGGTCATGCCTTTAATTATAGAATTCGAATATGAGGATGGCGAAAAGGAAGTCCGTCGCATCCCCGCTGAGATTTGGTTAATGAGTGAGCCTACCGTCACGAAAATATTTGGAACAGACAGACCGGCGGTAAGGATCGTACTCGATCCATATTTAGAGACAGCAGACTGTGATCTCTCGAACAACAGCTGGCCTCCTCGACCTGAGCCTACGCGATTTGAGATTTTCAAACAACAAGGAAATGGCTACAGTCGATACGGAGCTCAAGGGGACAATCCCATGCAACGTGCCCGTCAGAACGACGAACTCTTAAAGGAAAGCGGAAAGAAGGAAAGCGGAGAGTAAAACAATCTTATGAGAGCATAAGGATTGCGATGCTCATACAACCTATTGCTAAGCCAGACCAAGTGATTTTACTTGGTCTGTCTTTGTATATAGCGACAGCAGCCAAAGTGCTGAAGATGACAACGCCCAAATTAACGCCTGGGATAAGTACTGATTTATCTATACCCGGAGTGCTGTAAGCGCCAATTAGGAAGAACAGAGAGCCGAAGTTGATCACCCCAAGCAGTAAACCTGCAAGCAGATCGTTTCTTGATGGGAGGGAGGTGTTCTTTTTGAAAAGTACGATGACAGAGCCCACAACAAAGGCCGTGGTAAAAGGGACGGACGTGAAAGCCATTGCGTGTTCTGTAGTAGGGATATCTGTGGGGTTGCTGAACCAGGCAAAGACAAGGTCTATGGCGCCACTTCCGACAAAGATGATGATGGGCAACAGGAAGGCCCATTTGGAATGACTGTGATGTTTGGAGTCATCTCCTACAGAGCTGATCAATATTGCAACGAGGGCCAAAGAAAGGGCAATGAGCTTTTTTGTTGTGAGAATATCCGTTGGGTCAATGATTAAAAAAATGGCCACAGGAATCACCAAGCTGAGTTTTGATGCGATTGAAGAAACGGCAACACCTAATTCAGCAGTGCATTTGGCCATTAAATTGAATAAAAACAAGAATCCCAAACCCATGGCCATCGTTAAAAAGAACCACGGCATGTCGCTGGCGGTTTTCATCATCGGTAGTCCGCCAGAGAGTGTCCAACCCAACGTTGAGGCAACTCCGTAATTGATCACGATCGCATAATAACGATTCACACCCCACTGCTCAAATGCTCTGAAGGTGAGGAATACACCACCTGTACAGAGGATGCAAAAAATAATGTTTAGCATTCTCTAATATATTGTTTCCTCAGATCCTCTCCAACACGCATTTCAGTAAACTTTCCACGTGTTATTTGTGGAAGTTTAGGTGCGTGTAAGCCAGTGTTTAAATTTTTATCGCTGATGAAAATCTCGATGTCGTCATAACAGCCACAATCTAGAAATCTCTGAAGGGTGGAGGCGCCTCCTTCTACCAGGATGCTGTGAATTCCTTCATTCCTCAGCTTTTCGAGCCATTCCTCAGTGTTGAGGTTGAGCCAAGGCAACACTTTGACGTTCTCTATGTCTCGTGTCCCTCGATGTCCTTCTTCCTCACAGAGAACCCATGTTTCTCCTTGTTCTCTGGTCATGTTCAAGGCTGAATAATCGAGCTCAAGTAGCGGGTCTATGATCAATCGTGTGGGGTTGTTGCCTTCAGTATGTCTCACCGAAAGTGATGGGTTGTCGACCTCAACAGTATTTTTCCCTACGAGAATGGCTTTGTTATTTGCTCTTAATTGATGAACAGTCTTCTGTGTTTGCTTTGAGGTTATGGCGAATGAGCCCCTTCCTTTCTGGGCATTCATCTCAGGATCGATATAACCATCTGAGCTTTGTGCCCACTTCAGGGTGACATACGGACGGGTAAAAAGTGGGTCCTGTAGCGCGATGAATTTTCGATTCAGTGTGCGGGCTTCTTTTTCGAGGACGCCCACCACAACTTCAATCCCTGCCTCCCTCAACCGTTCAAATCCCTTTCCAAACACGTTGGGATTGGGGTCCTGCATTGCGCAAACGACCCTTCCTATATTTCTCGAAAGCAGCAAATCCACGCAGGGTGGCGTTTTTCCGAAAGTGTTACAGGGTTCAAGATTGATATAGGCTGTGGCGCTTTGAAGCTGTTCCTGAGTATGGTCAGGGATTTGGGCCAATGCATTAACTTCAGCATGCGCACCTCCAAATTGTTCATGAAGCCCCTCAGCTATTGCGACCTCATCGAGAACGATCACGCATCCCACCATGGGATTAGGCATGGTATAAGCGCTTCCTAGCTCGGCAAGTTCAATAGCTCTTGCCATCCAGACGTCATCTTTTTCAAGAGAATCCATCCGCGTTTTGTTGTGAAGCTTGAAATGTGTTTTCGAGCAGTGAGGCAATGGTCATCGGGCCTACGCCTCCAGGTACGGGAGTAATCCAACTGCATTTTTGAGCGACATTGTCAAAATCGACATCACCAGTTAATCGACTTCCAGATTTACGGGTTGAATCAGCAATTCTATTTATTCCTACATCAATGACGATTGCACCTTCCTTGACCATGTCTGAGGTAATAAAGTGTGGTTTCCCAATTGCGGCGATTAGTATATCGGCTTTCAGAGTATGTGATTTTAAATCTACAGTCCTACTGTGACACTGGGTTACAGTGCAATTTCCAGGTTCGGAATTTCTTGAAAGCAGGGAAGACATCGGATTCCCCACAATGTCACTTCGCCCAATGATTACAGCATGCATGCCTTCTGTAACGATGCCGTGTCTTTGAAGTAAGGTCATAATCCCAGCGGGTGTTGCAGGTAAAAAAGTGGGAAGTCCCAATGACATTTTCCCAACATTTACAGGATGGAAGCCATCTACATCTTTTCTCGGATCGATTGCTTCGATGATCTCTGTGGCATCGATGTGGTCGGGCAGGGGGAGTTGAACAATAAACCCATCCACAGACTTGTCGTTGTTTAATTCCCTTACAATTTCTAACAGTGCGGTTTGGCTTATCTCTTTGCCTCTCTCAATCGTCGAGCTCTCAAACCCTGCTTTTGCACACGCTTTCACCTTGTGCCCCACGTAAGCACGACTTGCTGGATCCATACCTATTAGTACTGCAGCCAAATGTGGTCTTTTTCCACCGGCTTCGATCACCTTCGTCACCTTGGCCGCTATTTCTTCTTGCAACGTTAACGAAGTTGCTTTGCCATCTAAAATATTCATCTTCCTCTTCGCATTCCCGGCATAGGAAT
>CAWVRV010000081.1:0-6275 GCA_963932755.1 uncultured Flavobacteriales bacterium
GACAATTACGATGCAGCAGCCTCAGTGGATGATGGAAGCTGTGAGTTTTCAGGCACATCTTGTACTTTATTCGTTTCAGAGATAGCTGAAGGGTCTTCAAACAACAAATACATTGAGCTGTATAACCCTACAAGTTCAACGATTTTCTTAGACCAGTACACAATGGCCAATTGTAGCAATGGATGTGATACTCCAGCGGCTGTTTATCTTACAGATCAATTTGATTACTGGACGTTGACCTTCCCTGCTGGCGCAACTGTAGCTCCAGAAAGTACATACGTTATTGCGCACCCTTCTGCGGACCCAATCATTCTTGCCGTTGCGGACATGACTTATACATACCTGTCAAATGGCGATGATACATATGCGCTTGCTGAAATTGTAGGTGCTGATACTGTACTTGTTGATCTCATAGGTGACATAGGTCCTGATCCAGGTACTGGATTCACTGTATCGGGTATCTTAAGTGCGACTCAAAACGGTACACTGGTACGTAAGTCTGATGTGAATGCTGGTAACGCTGGTATGTGGCTCGCTTCTGCAGGAACAAATGAATTCGATGGAGAGTGGATTGTGAATCCATCTAACGATTGGAGCAATTTAGATTCTCATGTGTTTACGAGTGGATGTGCTGTTAACACGGGTGGATGTACTGACCCAGGAGCGTCTAACTATGACTCCGCTGCAACAACTGATGACGGATCTTGTGTGTACATTCCCAATTTAACAATCCAGGAAATTCATAACGGACTTGTTGCAGGTCAAGTTCTTACGGGCGGTATCGTAACAGCAGTCTATGCAGCTTCTAATTCTTTGGGTGGAAATGCTTCTTATGTCATCCAAAATGGCACAGGACCTTATTCAGCGATTTGGTGTATAGGTTCCGGAGTAGTGGCGGGAGATTTAGTGGATATTGCTGGATCTGTATCTGAGGTATATGGACTACGTCAAATAGCAGGTGCTACCCCGACAATAGTCTCTTCAGGAAACGCACTGCCAGCGGCAGAAATTTTGACTACTGGTGCTGTAAATGATGAGCAGTGGGAAAGTGTACTAACTCAGCTTCTCGCTCCAGTTTCTAACGAAAATGCTGGTTACGGTGATTGGTTACTAGACGACGGTTCTGGTAACGCTAAGGTTGCTAACTTGGGTTACGATGCCGTAGATGACAGTGTTGATGTTGATGGTATTATGATACCGGTTGTTGAATTGGGTGTCACATATCGTGTTACAGCTCCTAATTTTTACTCATATGGAGCATGGAAGCTTGTGCCAACTGTAGCAACTGATGTAGTACGTCTAGGGTGTATGGATGATACATTCGTAAATTATGATCCTTTGGCTGCAGAAGATGATGGCTCTTGTTCAAACATCCCTGGATGTACAGACCCTACAGCTGACAATTATGACCCTGCTGCTGTGACAGATGATGGGACTTGTATCATTACAGGATGTTTTGACGCTCTGGCATTAAACTACAATGTCAATGCGACAGTTGTAGACAACACGCTTTGTTATTACACATTACCTTCCATCTTAATCAATGAGATACATTATAACTCTAGCATTGCTCAAGGGGATGATTTTGATTGGGAATTCTGTGAATTATATAACGCAGGAGATCTCGCCGCAGATCTGAGTGGATATCATTTCTTTAACTCAGCTTCTGGTTCACCTCAATTGGGATTGATTTTCCCAGCAGGAACATCTATCGCTGCTGGAGAGTTTGTGATTGTGACTGTTGCTGGTGGTGGAGGAACGCTTAACTATTCTGGAAATGGATATCAGGTGTTCGAAATGGAACTAGGCAACTTCTCAAACGGTGGTGAAGCAGTGTCACTTCAAGACGCTTGGGGCAATGTTGTAGACGATGTTACATATGCTTCATCTGGTCTTTGGCCAGGCGCAGGGTTCAGCATTTTAGGCAGTACGCTGATTGGGAACCCGAACGGTGGCGGAGCTTCACTCGAATATATCCCGGAAATTCTCGTCACTTATGTTGCGGGAACAATTGCTGCAGATAACGCGTTTGGAAATAACTGGCAAGCTTCTTGGGTGGATGGAGGTACACCTGGAGCGGCGAATTCATCTGCTTTTGGATGTAACGATGCTGAAGCTTGTAATTACAATGCGACTGCATATTTGGCAGACAATACATCATGTACTTACGACTGCTATGGTTGTACGTACCCTGATGCTGAGAACTTCACGAATGGAGCTACTTTAGATGATGGTACTTGTACTTTCGCTCCCTCAGGAAGTGATTGCCCAGCAGATATAAATGGTGACGGTACAATCACAGCTGCCGATCTTCTTTTATTCCTTTCTGCCTTCGGACAAAACTGTTAATAACATAAATAAAATAGATATCGGACTTTCTGATCGTACTCTATTTGTTTAGAGAAATGGGCACTCGTATAGGGTGCCCATTTTAGTGCAGTGGTTTATTTCCTACTTCACAATGAATCTTGTCGTGTCTGGATTGGAGATGTTGAGGTCTCTGTCTTCTAGCGTAATCCTGAATCTCAATGTATCGAAGTCAGATTGAAGATACCAGGTGTTCATCGCTATTTCAATTGTACCATTAAGCGCAGGGTGAGTTCCTGAGGGTTCAACCCGAGGTACTCTGTAGTAAAACGGAACCTGTCCTTGGGCAGGAATTAAAGGGATGTGCGTCCACTCACCATTTCGGAGTTCGTCGTATTCACATTTCATATTGAAGTGATGGTCACATGTGCTGCAATATGGTGCAAGCGTGTCGCTTTGATTTAATCCCAAATCGCCATCGCCATCCGTAAAATGAATAGACAGCACCGCATTTTCGCTGTCATCAACGTCAAAAGAAAGGAATTCAATTTCAGGTTCAATGGGGTAATTGGGTACTGGAATGCAGCCAGGTAGCCCAAAAGAAGCAGAAAATGCACATATTAAGGTGGTCAGAGAACTAAAGTTGACGTTTTTCATTCATTCAAAGCTACCACTTCCGAACTTGCGCCCATGAATTTAACTGGAAATTCCACGGATACATCTCGAAATGAGTTAATTTCTCGTGTAAGAGATCTTGGATTTGGGGGAGATGAGGAAGGTTTTCAGGAACTTGCCTTAGACATCTTTAGATTTCAGTACCTACATAACAAAGTATATAAAAATTTCACCGACCTCCTTCATGTTCATCCGGAGGATGTCATAGACCATAGAGATATTCCATTTCTTCCTGTTGAATCCTTTCGGGACCATGTGATCAGTACTGGCGTATTCACTCCTGAAGTAATCTATCGCAGTTCTGGAACAACGCACACCAAATCACGTTCAAAACATTTGATACGATCTTTAGATTGGTATCATGAAATCTCAAATCGCATCTACAGTCATCTGGTAAGTCCCGTAAAAAATTCTGTTTTTTATGCGCTTTTGCCCGGATATATTGAAAGAGCAGATGCCTCTCTTGTCGCCATGGCAAAGTCATTTATGCGCATATCAGGTCAGGATGACAAATTCTATTTGGACAATCACAGAGAATTAGAAGAAGAACTTGAGAAGTCGTTTGACAGAAATGAAGACGTCGTTGTGATCGGTGTTACCCATGCGCTTTTAAAATGGTTAGAGGGAGATCAAGCACAAGTTTGGGCACAAAAAGGAATTGAAAAAGGTTGGTCTCTGACCATCATTGAGACAGGCGGGATGAAGGGGCATGGTCGAGAACCTATCCGAGAAGAAGTTCATGCGAGAATCAAACGTGTACTTCCCTTTGCACGAATCATCAGTGAATATGGCATGACGGAGCTTTTGTCTCAGGCATACAGTCTTGATGGTCGATTCTTTCAGTCGCCACCATGGATGAGAGTGATTGTGAGAGACCCCGCTGATCCAGGATCGATATTAAATCCTGGGAGAACAGGCCGGCTACAGATTATTGATTTGGCAAATATTGACAGTTGCGCGTTCATATCGACATCGGACTTAGGGAGCATGAACGTCAATGGAGACAAGCCCATGTTTGAAGTACTCGGTAGATTTGATCACGCAGAGGTGAGGGGGTGTAACCTGCTGTCAATTTGAGGTTTTACGCTACGGATACGAGGAAATAGTTCTTTTTGCCCCTTTGGAGGAGCAATTGACGGCCGTTCAGCAGGTCGGTTGTTGTAATTGTCGTCGTATCATCTACAAGGTCTTTGTTGACTCTTATACTGTTTTCCTTTAATGCGCGTCTTGCCTCACCTTTTGAAGGCAGGAAGCCCGTGAGTTCGCTAAGTAATTCTACGATGCCGATTCCATTTGATAACGTGTCAGCCTTGATGGTCGTCTTATCGACTCCCTCAAAGACCGATAAAAACTCCGATTCAGGCAACGATTCTAAGTCAGCCTTGACGCTTTTGCCAAACAAAATGCCTGACGCCGCAATTGCGGTCTTTAAATCCTCTTCTCCGTGCACGCGAAGTGTGATGTCCTCGGCCAATGCTTTTTGTAGGATTCTGGCACGTGGATTCTCCGCATGCTGTGCTTCAAGAGATTCAATTTCCTCTTTTCCTTTTAACGTAAATATTCTGATGTACTTCCCTGAATCTTCATCTGCTGAATTGATCCAGTATTGGTAAAATTTGTACGCAGAAGTTTTCTTTTTGTCGATCCAAATATTTCCTCCTTCAGACTTTCCAAACTTACTTCCATCGGCCTTGGTGAGAAGCGGTGCTGTCAGAGCAAACGCTTGACCTCCGCCTTTTTTACGAATAAGCTCAGTGCCAGTCACAATATTTCCCCACTGATCACTGCCACCCATTTGCACCATGCAGCTTTCATTCTTCCAGAGGTGGTAGAAATCATATCCCTGCACAAGTTGGTACGAGAACTCCGTAAAACTCATCCCTGACTCCAATCTGTTTTTTACACTGTCTTTTGACATCATGTAATTCACAGTGATATGTTTCCCAATGTCTCGAATGAAATCAAGGAAATTGATATTCTTAAACCAATCAAAGTTGTTGACGACTGCAGCGCCATTCTCTCCTTCAAAATCTAAAAAACGTGTCAATTGCGCTTTCTGACAATCAAGATTGTGTTGCATGACTTCCAAATCTAGAAGCTGTCTTTCTTTGGTCTTTCCGCTAGGATCCCCAACCATTCCAGTGGCACCACCCACCAAAACCATGGGTTTGTGCCCCGCTCTTTGCCAATGAACAAGTAACATCACCGGAACCAAATTCCCGATGTGAAGGGAGTCAGCAGTAGGGTCAAACCCCACGTATCCCGTGGTAACCTCCTTGTTTAATTGGTCTTCCAACCCGGGCATGATGTCGTGTAACATGCCCCGCCATTTTAATTCTTCGATCAAATCCATTGTCGCAAAGATATGATTAGAGTAGGGGGAGTAAACGTTCCATTGCCATTCCTCTACTTCCTTTTAGTAAAATATTTTTCCCTTTGATCTTCCCACCTTCAATTTCGGCTATTAACTCCTTGACGGAAGCGTAGAAGTGGCCCGTGTTATTGTCTTGAGCAACGGCTTTAAATGCTTCTCCCACAAAGATTGCTTCTAACCCTAATTCATGGCAAAGTTCGGCGATCATAGAATGTGAATGCATAGAATGTGTTCCGAGTTCTCGCATTTCACCAAGAATAACCAATCGAGGATTCTTTTTGTTCAATGCAAAGGATTTCAGCGCTTGCTCCATACTCGATGGATTTGCATTGTACGCATCTAAAAGAATCTCATTGAAATCTGTCTTGATTGTCTGTGACCTGTTATTGTTAGGCACATAGTTGCTGATAGAAGAGTTTACATCCCCTCTTTCAATCCCGAAGAACCGACCCACAGCGATTGCTGCGGCAATGTTGTCTAGATTGTAATCGCCCTCCAATTGAATTGGGGATGGATCGCTTTTGTACCCTTCTTCAGACCATACAAATTCCCGTTTCATGCCCTCACCTTCAAACACAACCTTCGGTTTTTCTTGATCAGTACCAAAGATGATTCTCTCCATCCCTTCTGACACTTCAAGTAATTCTGGATGTCCTCCATGAACAAAGGCTTTTTTGTGGCTTCCATCCTTGTTGTTTGTGCTGCGCAGGTAATCAAACAGCTCCTTCTTTCCTTTTTTCACTCCTGCGGCACTTCCAAACCCTTCTAGATGAGCCAAACCTATGTTTGTAATGATTCCGAAATTTGGCTCAGTCATTTTTGCCAATTCTGCGATTTCACCCATGTGATTTGCCCCCATTTCTACCACTAAAAAATCACAATCATGTGGCATTGATAAAATGGTCAATGGCACTCCCAG
>CAWVRV010000082.1:0-6135 GCA_963932755.1 uncultured Flavobacteriales bacterium
CAAAACGACCGAGAACCATCTGCGTTTCTATAATCACATTTGAGATCTACATGGGTCAATTCAGAAGCTCCTAAAACGATTACCCCATCCGTATTCTCTTGTTCGCATATCCTCGTAATAACATTATTATCAAGAGATTGCAAGTCAAACCCTGCATATTTAAATCCATCAATAATGACAAAAGTATTGCCCGTACCCTCCCACTTTTGAAATTCGATTTGCAACTCTTCACTCATGCTTCGAAGGTAACGTACCTTTGTTTCGATGTCCCCACATTCATCCACTTCAATATCAACAGATAAACTGATCTCTGCATACCGTACGATGCGGACTGCCAGAAGCATGTCCGATCTTTATGAGGAGAATGCAAAGCTCACATCCAAATACGTTCACGCGTGCTCAAATGGCCACGAAGCGATACAGGTCGCTGCAGGCTCCCTTCTTAGAAAGCAGGATTGGCTCAGTTGCTACTACCGTGATGACAGCATGCTTCTTGCGATGGGCATCACGCCTCATGAGCTCATGTTGCAACTTTTTGCCAAGCGTGATGATCCCTTTTCTGGGGGCAGAACCTATTACGCGCACCCTTCTTTAAACCGTCCAGATCTGCCGAAAATACCGCATCAAAGTTCCGCAACAGGGATGCAAGCGATCCCCGCTGCTGGGGTGGCAATGGGACTGCAGTACCGTGAAGAACAAGGTCTTGACAAATGGGCGAAGGGAGATGCGCCAGTTGTCATGTGCTCGATAGGTGATGCCGCGATGACGGAGGGCGAAGTAGGCGAGGCGCTTTATATGACGGCACTCAAGAAGCTACCCATTGTTTGGCTTGTACAGGACAACGAATGGGACATCTCAGCGCACGCGAGAGAAATCCGATTTGGAGACGCCACGACGATGGCTGCGGGATACCCACCCATAGAAGTTCGCAAAGTAGATGGAACAGATCTTCCTGCGTGCCTTGAGCTGATGGAAGAGGTCATCAACCTTGTGCGTGAAGAACGACGCCCTTTCCTCATTCATGCAACTGTCCCCCTTCTGGGCCACCATACTTCAGGAGTACGTCGTGAGTTTTACAGGGATGATTTGGACGAAGCAAAGCAACGCGATCCACTTCCACGCATAGAGAAATATTTAACAGACGCAAAGATCCTAGACACAACATCACTCGCGCTCATAAAAGCTGAAATTGATGGAGATGTCAACGAGGCGTTTGACCGCGCTCGAAATGCTGAAGAACCTGTCTTTGAGGATCTCCTTAATCACAGATTTGCGCCTACAGAAGTGACCGAAGAACTGGGAAACAGAGAACCGAAAGGTGCCGAGATCACTTTGATGGTAGATTGTGCGCTCCACGCCATGCAAGAGATCATGACAAAACATCCTGAATCTCTACTCTACGGACAAGACGTCGGAAAGAGACTGGGCGGTGTTTTCAGAGAAGCAGCCACACTGGGAAACAAATTCGGAGACGACAGGGTCTTTAACACACCCATCCAAGAAGCTTTTATTATTGGATCGACTGTAGGGATGTCATGCACAGGACTTAAGCCCATTGTCGAAGTTCAATTTGCCGATTATCTTTGGCCTGGACTGAACCAATTGTTCTCTGAACTCTCTCGTTCTTACTTCCTGTCAAACGGAAAATGGCCTGTCCATTCTCTCATCCGGGTTCCGATCGGAGCGTATGGGTCTGGTGGGCCTTATCACAGCTCTTCCATCGAATCTGTGCTCACAAACATTCGGGGCATCAAAGTGGCCTACCCTTCAAACGGAGCCGACCTTAAAGGCTTATTGAAAGCCGCCTTTTACGACCCAAACCCTGTCGTAGTGCTTGAACACAAAGGTCTATACTGGTCAAAAATACCTGGGACAGAAGCTGCAAAATGCATAGAACCTGATGAAGATTACATCATCCCACTCGGGAAAGCGAGAGTCGTTCAACGTGCGTCAAACGAAATCTCATGTTCAATCATCACGTATGGTCGAGGCGTGTATTGGGCGCTGGAAGCTTCCGCAAATTTCCCTGGTGCAATTGAAATCATCGATCTAAGAACGTTGGTCCCTCTTGACTTTGAAACGGTGGCTTCGAGTATCAAACGCACAAACCGATGTCTCGTCCTCACCGAGGAACCTGTTGCAAATAGCTTTGCTCAGGCACTAAGTGGACGAATCGCGAAGGAATGCTTCGAAGATTTGGACGCAGCCCCACAAGTGATAGGAAGTGTTGAACTCCCTGCGATACCTCTAAATGAGAGCATGGAGCAAGAGGTTTTACCCAACGCAGAGAAAGTCTCTGCTGCACTTGGCACACTGCTTGATTACTAAATGCACATGAACAAGCAAAACGCCTTATTTCTCGTATTCTCAATATGTATTTTCGGGGCTTTTTCAGCCCAAACCCCTTCTTTTCTCATCACCTATTCTTGTTCACCTACAGAAGAATTTGGCTTTGCCCCTGCAGGCTTAGAAGTAATTTCTCATGGAGGTCAATTTAAAATAACCGAAAAATCGGAGTCTGGAAAAATGCAATCGTTTCTGTTGCTCGGCCCAATTTTGGGGTCCGTAAATCAGTTTACTTTTTTCGGCACAGAAGTCGCATTAACTGGCCCTTTACCGAAGGCGGTTCAAGAAATTTCACCTCCATCTGAACGTGGCGCAAACACCGATCCGAAAGAACTTGCTGGAGTACTTTGCACACCGTGCGGAGTGAATGACTGGTGCGCACCTTCGCTTGGAGATGCGCCGAATGGTTGGCCTGGAAGCAGCATGCCGCTTGAGGCGACAATCGCATACGGAAACATCTCTTATAGAATTGTTGTGACGTCAATAGAGAGATTGACAGACAATGACTTTCGACGAAAAGGAAATTATCACAAGGCTTTTGCAATTGACAGCGAACGTACTGTCGTTGACGCACGTGAGTTTGTTGAATTGTTTCAACTCTCCCCACCCTCTGACGTGATCAGATACTAGCCCTATACGCGCGTTAGGGTATCCCTAAGTATTTGTGGGTCTGTGTACTCAAAGACCAAAGACTGCCCTCTGCGGTTCCTAAAAACGCCATAAGAATCGCATGCACTTTGTCCTTCCTATCCCATTCAGGCTGTAAATAGAGCAGCGTGTCCTCGTTTACATTCAGGGCTTGCTCTCTCGCCCAGGTGAGGTCGTGCTTGTTGACGACTACGACCTTTAATTCATGGGCACGTAAATAGCTTTCTGGCAGGCAGGCTTTGAACTTTTTCGGAGACAATGTGATCCAATCGAAGTCCCCTCTAATTGGATGAGCTCCAGACGTTTCAAGATGAATTTTCAGGCCCTCTTTCCTCAGCGCAGAAGTCAATGATCCCAGATCATACATACAAGGCTCTCCCCCTGTCACCACGACCATCGGCAAGCCACTGTTTTTAGCGCCCAAAACAAGTTCATCAACGGTGACATGTGGATGGTCTCCGGCCGGCCAACTTTCCTTGACATCGCACCATGAGCACCCCACGTCACAGCCGGCAAGCCTGATGAAATAAGCTGGAGACCCCGTATATCTTCCCTCTCCTTGCAAGGTCGGAAAGACCTCCATTACTGGATATGTCATTTGATCTGCCATGTTCTTATCCCACGACCTCTCCATCTAAATCGAATGAAGTTGCGCCCGTAATTTTAACTTGAACGAAATCACCTATTCTCAAATGAAGATCATCTGATACAGGAACTCTCACTTCATTATCTACATCTGGTGAATCAAACTCAGTCCGCCCAAGCCAAAACCCACCCTCACACCTGTCGATGATGACCTTAAATTCATTGCCGAGATAACGGAGATTCAATGCTTCCGAGATTCCAGCCTGCAGATCCATCACTTCTTCCACCCGCTTCTTTTTAACCTCTTCAGGAACATCGTCTACTAATTTATACGCATGGGTGTTTTCTTCATGAGAATACGTAAAACAACCCAGCCTCTCAAACTTCATACGCGCCACCCAATCTAAAAGGTTTGCATGATCTTCTTCTGTTTCTCCTGGAAACCCCACAATGAGTGTCGTTCGAATGGCAATGCCCGGAACCGTTTCTCGAATATCCGCAAGCAACTTTTCTGTTTTCTCCTGCGTAATTCCCCGACGCATCGATTTTAAAATGGAATCACTGGAGTGCTGGAGCGGCATATCCAAATAATTGCACACTTTGTCTGACTCCGCAATGACAGTCAGAACATCCATCGGAAATCCCGATGGAAAAGCATAGTGAAGCCTAATCCATTCGATGCCTTCAACTTTATCCAATGCAGTGATTAAGTCCGCCAAACGTCTTTTCTTATAAATATCAAGGCCGTAGTAAGTCAAGTCTTGGGCAATCAATATTAATTCACGGACACCCTGAGCAGCAAGCCCTTCAGCAGCCTTGACAAGGTCTTCGATGGGGGTAGAAACGTGCTTCCCTCGCATAAGCGGTATGGCACAAAAGGCGCAAGGACGATCACATCCCTCAGCAATTTTCAAATAGGCATAATGTGCAGGGGTCGTCAGCAACCGCTCTCCTACGAGTTCTTTCTTGTAATCTGCACGAAGGGTTTTTAAAAGACGCGGAAGGTCACGTGTGCCAAACCAAGCATCAACCTCAGGAATCCCATCAGCCAGCTCGTCTGCATATCGTTGAGACAAGCAACCTGTCACATAAACTTTTTCTACTGAACCTTCTTTTTTTGCATCCGCAAAACGCAAAATCATGTCGATGCTCTCTTGCTTTGCAGACTCGATAAATCCACAAGTATTGATCACTACGATGCCGAAATCATCTTTGCTGGCTTCGTGCTCCACCTCAAAATCATTCGCTTTAAGTTGTGTCATAAGCTGCTCAGAATCATACATGTTCTTTGCGCAACCTAAGGTTACAACGTTTACTTTTCTTGGATTTGATGACCTAGCTCTCATTTTGAACGTGTGTGGTTAATTCTCGTTTAAAGATTCAGGCAGCAAGGAATCTATGAATTCTAATGTATTAAAATTCTGCAGATCTTCCATCTTTTCTCCTACTCCGATGTAATGTACAGGAATTTTCACCTGATCACACACAGCAAGTACAGCTCCACCTTTTGCTGTTCCGTCGAGTTTCGTTAAAATCAGACCCGTGATGTCTGTGGCATGAGAAAACTGCGTGGCTTGAACAAGTGCGTTTTGGCCTGTAGAACCATCCAAAACGAGCCACACCTCATGCGGCGCACCTGGAACAATCTTGTCCATCACCCTCTTGATTTTCGTGAGCTCAGACATAAGTCCGACCTTGTTATGAAGACGTCCAGCTGTGTCAATAATCACAACATCCATGTTCTGTGCTTTTGCAGACTCCAGAGTATCGTACGCTACAGCCGCGGGATCTGCGCCCATCCCTTGGGAGACAACGGGGACACCTACGCGTTCACCCCAAATGATCAATTGATCAACAGCTGCTGCCCGAAACGTGTCCGCAGCACCCAACATCACCTTTTTACCTTCCTGTTTATAACGATGTGCCAGCTTCCCAATACTTGTGGTCTTCCCCACACCATTTACACCGACCACTAAAATGACTGCTGGACCCTCTCCAGCGTCCAGTTTGTCTATTGAGAAGACGGAATTATTTGTGAGTGCTTCGCCCAAGTCTTCACCAACCAACAGATGCGCAATTTCTTCTCTCAGCATATTCATAAGCTCTGACTGGTCCAAATAGGCCTCCCAAACAGCTCGCTTTCTCAAACGTTCTATGATTCGCTCCGTCGTGTCCACCCCCACATCTGACATCATTAGCGCTTCCTCTAAGTCTTCTAACAACGTGTCATCAATTTTCCGACGACCACTAAATACACGTGCAATCCTACTGATTACACCTTTTTTGGACTTTTCGAGCCCCGCATCTAAGGATGCCTTTTTCTCAACCTGTTCTACAGATTGATCTTTGTTTTTTCCGAATATGCGTTTAAAAAAACTCATGTTATTCCTATATCAAAAAAAAGGCTGACTCAAAGAAGAGCCAGCCAAAGTCAGTAAAGGATGGCGATTGCCATCGCATTAGGTTACTTGGGTTACTTCTCGAAGAAACCTTTTACTTTGTCGTTGTGAACGATTTGCTCGACAAATGAATACGCACCAGATTTCTCACTGCGAA
>CAWVRV010000083.1:0-6005 GCA_963932755.1 uncultured Flavobacteriales bacterium
CCACCTCTGTTGTCGCTGCTACCTCTGCTGTATCCGCCGCTACTTCTGTTGTCGCTGCCACCTCTGTTGTCGCTGCTACCTCTGTTGTATCCGCCGCTACTTCTGTTGTCGCTTCCACCGTCTCTATTTCTTGGAGGTCCGAATGAAGATCCTTTATACCCATCATTGCGACCATCTCTTCTCGAATCGTTGTCAGATGGTTTTCCATAACCATTAGACGAAGATCCGTTGTTCGAGGCACTTGCCTTTCTGTCACCTCCCCCTCGGTTGTCTCTTTCAAAACGTCTAGGAGATCTTTCTCTGTTGTCTGAAGAACCGTAAGAAGATCGGCTGGAAGATCTTGATCCACCACCACCACCACCACCATATCCTCGACCACCTCCGCCACCGCCTCCACGGTTGCGGCTGTTTTTCTTACCACCACCACCTCCTCTAGGCATGACCATGCCAACAGGGTCCATAGGCATGTTGTAAGGCTGGTCTGTGACGAGTTCTATTTCACGGTCTAAGAGTTTTTGAATTCCTCTTAGGAAATTACGCTCCTCACCTTCATTACAGAATGAAATAGCCGTTCCTTCACGACCCGCACGACCGGTTCTACCGATACGGTGAACGTAACTCTCACTCAAATTAGGCAATTCGAAATTCACTACGTGGCTAAGATCATCAACGTCAATACCCCTAGAGGCAATATCTGTAGCGACCAACACTCTTACGCGACCCTTCTTAAATCTACTAAGTGCTTTTTCTCTGGCAGGTTGAGATTTGTTTCCATGAATGGCTTCAGACGGAATGTTGTTGTTTTGAAGATGTCTTACAACTTTGTCAGCGCCGTATTTTGTCCTTGTGAAGACCAAAGCGTTTGCAATTTCGTCATTCTCTAGAAGGTGGACGAGCAGATCTTTTTTATCAGATTGACGGACGTAAAAGACTTTTTGTTCTACAGTTTCCGCTGCAGAGCTGACAGCTGCAATTTGAATGCGTATTGGGTCATTCAAAATTGAAGATGACAGGCTCTGGATATTGTCAGGCATTGTAGCCGAAAAGAAGAGCGTTTGTCTGTCTGATGGACATTGCTTAATAATCTTCTTAATGTCGTGGATGAATCCCATGTCTAGCATGGTGTCCGCTTCATCTAGAACGAGGATCTCTACGTCCCCAAGGCGAATATGCCCTTGATTACACAAATCGAGCAATCTTCCAGGTGTCGCAATTAAAATATCGACACCTCTGCGAATCGCATCAACCTGTCTTCTTTGAGGCATTCCCCCAAATACTACAGTTGATCGAAGGTTTGAGTTTTTGCAGTAATTCCTTACGTTGTCGTCTATTTGAGAAGCGAGTTCGCGGGTAGGAGTGATGATTAATGCTCTAATGGGCTTCGATTTCCCTTGAGACTTTGAGGGTCTCTCCCCGAGAATGTGGATCATCGGTAGCGTAAACGCGGCCGTTTTTCCAGTTCCTGTTTGTGCACTTCCCAGAAGGTCACGACCTTCGATTACGCTTGGGATTGCTTGTTCTTGAATGGGTGTTGGCGTATCATAGCCGAGTTGCTGAATGGCATCGATGATCGAATCACTCAGGCCTAAATCTTTGAAAGACATAGATAAAAATATAAGGTCGCAAGAAAACGTTTGCGAATAACGTACCGAGTCTGAATATGGCGCGTGCCGACAAGGGATGAAACACGCATGCGTTTTCTAACGCGGTGCAAAAGTACAAAAACTTCCGCCAAAATAAAAACTATGCTATCGGAGCGGGTCTTCCTAAGCTTTTCAGCATAGCTGTATGGAGCTTCAGCGCTTGTCCAAAAGAAACATCCGCTCTATATGGGAGTCCGAATTCCTTTGCAGTCCTTTTAACGATAGGTGCAATCTTCCGATAATGTAGGTGGCACATGTTTGGGAACAGGTGATGTTCTATTTGGTAATTCAATCCTCCACACAACCAAGTTAGCATGCGCGACTTCACTCCAAAGTTGGAAGAAGTTTGCAGTTGATGAAGAAGTCTGTCAGTTCCTAAGGTCTTGGTCTCTTCTCCATCGTGAAAAACATGATGTTCTAGTACATGAGCCGGTTGGAATATAATCGCCATCAGGAATCCACCTACGACGTGCATCACCAACCATCCCAGTATCACAGTCCACCAAGCGATGTCCGTGAGCATGATAGGAAGCGCGATGATATAGAAATAGTAGAAAAGCTTCGTAAACACCATGTAGATTGCAAGTCTTCCAGTAGATTTTCCCGTCGTCTTGATGAGGTCTTTCTTTTTGTATCTCGCGAGTGCTTGCCAATCTTTTGAAATCATCCAAGAAACGGTCATGAGACAATAGAAAAACCAAGCATAAATATATTGGAATCGATGTATCTTATACAGTGGCTTATTTGGGTTGAATCGAAGGACCGATGCTGGGTCAATGTCTTCATCTAATCCATTGATATTCGTGAATGAATGATGCAATACGTTGTGTTGTATGCACCACATGTCAGAATTCCCACCTACCAGATCAATGGTTTTGCCCATGAGTTTATTCATCCATGGTTTCGTGCTATACGCACTGTGGTTTCCGTCGTGCATAATGTTTAAGCCTATTCCGGCCAATCCAAACCCCATGGCTACTTCTGCGATCCAAAACCAAGCTCCACCACCTGTCACCCCGAACGTAAAAAGGGCCCATGGGATGAAGTAAAGAGAGAGCATTAATAGAGACTTAAGCACCATCGCGCCCCCGCCGGACTTGTTGAGTTTGTTTTCTGCAAAGTAGGCATCTACGCGAGAACGTAGTGTCTTTGAAAACCCTGATTTGTCATTCGTAAATCGAACTATTGGAATATTCATAGGCGCAAAATTAGTCCTTCATTCATTTAGTTTTACTAATCTTTGTCATGAAATACTCCTACTAAGTGTTAATAACACACAGTTTTGTGACTTATGCTCTTCCGAGTGCAACGATTGGGTTGAGCAGGGATGCTTTTCTTGCAGGATAGTATCCACTCGCTAAGCTCGTAATTATGCACAGTGTCATACCCACAGCAATCCATCCCCAGGGTATAACGAAGGGTGTTTCGAAATAGGATGCAATGAGATTTCCAAGCCCCAGGCCGAGTGCGATTCCCACTGCACCACCTATTTGTCCTATGACGATGACCTCTATTAAGAATTGAGTTCGAATCGCTTTGATACTTGCCCCTAAGGACTTGCGGGTGCCTATTTCTCGTGTGCGCTCTGAGACAGAAACGAGCATGATGTTCATCAGTCCTATTCCTGCACCGAAGAGTGTAATGATTCCTATTACGCTTGCTGCAAGTGTGATTCCTTGGGTCGCTTCCAGTAATGTTTCCACCATGGAATTGCTTTTGCTGATTTCAAATGAATTGGGACTCCCAGGTGTGTCTCCTCTGACCATTCTAAAGGCTCCTGTGGCCAGCTCGGTGCCCTGAGTTATTTGTTCAGTGTCTTCGACAGCACATGTAATTGTGTAATTTTTATTGTTGTCTGAAAATTGACGTCTGACAGATGGTATGGGGATTAAGCATTGATTGTCTTGAGACATCCCGAAGCTCGCTCCCCGAGACTCTAGAACGCCGATCACTAAATAGCGTGAACCAGACAATATGAGGTTTGTTCCCACTACGGTCTCCCAAGGTTCGTAAAGTTTTTCTTCGATATTTGATCCGATGATGATCAAAGGAATCCCTTCCTCTCCTTCAGCGATTGTAAACCCCCTTCCTTTTGACAGTGGGATACTTGCAACATTTAAATAGTGTCCATCTACACCAAGAATAGGAATGTTCGGGTCTGTTCGTTTTGTACCTCTCCCTACGATCGCGCTTGAGGTCACATAAATGGATGATGTGACTGTAAGTTCAGACCCTACGGATTTGACAAACCGTCGGGTTTCTCGGTAATCTATAATGGATGTAGGGGTCGATCTGCGTCCATTGAAAAATCCGCCCTGGCGTTTGGGCTTGATTGTGAACGTATTTGTTCCGAGGGATGAGAACTCTGTGCGGATGTTTTCTTTGAGGGATTCAGTCGCAGTGACCATCGCTATTAGCGCCATGATCCCAATGCTGATAATGGCAACTGTTAACGTGGTTCGAAGCGCCTGTCCCCGGATTGATCTGACAGCGACTTTTATTTGTTCAATTAAAACAGACTTTGACATCCTCATGCCCCGAAGGTACTACCCTATCTTTGGCCCTTGAAACAAAAATCAAAGTAACATGACTTTTGATATAGAAATGATTAAGAAAGTGTACGCTGCATTCCCGGAGCGTATAGAAGCGGCGAGAAAATTGATGGAAAGACCATTGACTTTGGCGGAGAAAATTCTGAATGCTCATTTGTGGGACGGCAGTCCAACACAAGTGTATCAAAGAGGTATTGATTATGTCGATTTTGCGCCAGACCGGGTTGCGATGCAAGATGCAACGGCACAGATGGCCTTGCTTCAATTTATGCAAGCGGGAAAAAAGAAAGTGGGTGTCCCTTCTACAGTTCATTGTGATCATTTGATCCAAGCGAAAATTGAAGCGACCACGGATTTGCAAAATGCGATTAACCAAAACAACGAAGTCTATAATTTTCTAGAGTCTGTGTCGGACAAATATGGCATCGGTTTCTGGAAACCTGGCGCGGGTATCATTCATCAAGTTGTCCTTGAAAACTATGCTTTTCCTGGAGGAATGATGATCGGAACAGATTCTCATACAGTCAATGCAGGTGGACTTGGGATGGTGGCTATCGGAGTGGGTGGAGCGGATGCGGTTGATGTCATGGCAGGATTGCCATGGGAACTGAAGTTCCCTAAATTAATAGGAGTGAAGCTAACAGGCAAGCTAAGTGGATGGTTGAGTGCAAAAGACGTGATCCTGAAAGTGGCGGGAATTTTAACGACAAAAGGCGGAACAGGTGCGATTGTTGAATATTTTGGGGATGGAGCGATCGGGCTTTCATGCACGGGCAAAGGAACAATATGCAACATGGGAGCTGAAATAGGAGCGACCACTTCTCTGTTTGGTTATGATGACAGCATGGGGCGTTATTTACGCGCTACGGGTCGAGAGGATGTAGCTTCTGCTGCTGATGGAATCGCGTCACATTTGACAGGTGACCCAGAAGTTTACGCCGATCCAGAGAAATATTTCGATGAGGTGATTGAGTTGGACCTTGGTTCTATGGAGCCTCACCTAAACGGGCCATTTACGCCTGACTTAGCTACCCCAGTGAGCAAGATGAAAGAAGCTGCTGCAAAGAATGGTTGGCCGACTTCGATTGAATACGCACTCATCGGTTCGTGTACAAATTCAAGTTATGAGGACATTAGCCGTGCGGCCTCGATCGCGCGTCAAGCAAATGATTTGGGGATAGAATCGAAAGGTCAGCTCACAATTACTCCAGGGTCTGAACTCGTTCGTTACACCATTGAGCGAGATGGTTTCATTGGAACATTTATAGAATTGGGTGCAAATGTATTTGCGAATGCATGTGGACCATGTATCGGGCAATGGGATCGTGCAGGAGCCGACAAGAAAGAAAAGAACTCGATCGTTCATTCCTTCAACAGGAATTTCTCAAAACGAGCGGATGGCAACCCCAATACTCACGCATTTGTGGGTTCTCCTGAGCTCGTGACAGCGATTGCAATCGCGGGCGATTTGACCTTTAATCCTCTGACCGATCCACTTTACACAAAGAGTGGCAAGCGGGTGATGCTTAAAGAACCAGTAGGAGAAGAGCTCCCATCTAAAGGATTTGATGTGGAGGATGCGGGGTATTTAGAGCCTGCAGATGATGGGTCGGGTATCGTTGTAAATGTGGCTGAGGAATCTGAGAGGCTTCAGTTGTTGACACCTTTTTCTGCCTGGGATGGCGGGAATTTATTGGGTGCCAAACTTCTGATCAAAGCTGAAGGAAAGTGTACTACAGATCATATTTCTATGGCAGGTCCTTGGCTTCGTTTCAGAGGACATTTGGACAACATCTCTAACAATACGTTA
>CAWVRV010000084.1:0-5595 GCA_963932755.1 uncultured Flavobacteriales bacterium
CCGAAACACCCAAATCCACTACTTACATTCGAATACATAAGTGAAGGTTCTGCAAAGAAATCTGGACCTCCAGATAAATATGAATCCACACTTAAATAATAACTGGCCAGCTCTGGACTGAGAGATTCAACTCTCACCCTTGTTTTAATCGGTGCCCATTTAGAATCTTCTGGGGTTGACTTGGTTAAGATTTGTACATCGTGTAGTGCAGAAACTGCAGAGGATGAGCTTTCATCTGAAACCAAGATAACAGAAGATTCATCTAGACTTGTAAGACGTGTAATACGAGGGTCTGTTCTTGTTTGAAAACGCATTGCCAACCATTCCTGGTTGCCTGTATCAATGTCTTGATAAAGTGCATCAATATGAATTAAATAGTTCTTCTTCACGCCCAAATTGTTGTCGAAATCGATCGTGTACACATCTTGAATCGACGGGCCACCCCATGGGGATGAAGTTGAGTCACCTTGATATTCATAGCTAACATCAAACAGAGGTTTTGAAGGCATGGTATTGGTGGCTGTGATCTGCTCAAAACCTGGAGCATCAACAGTGAGCGTTGTCAGCCCTGAAGTCGTCCCAAAGTTGCTTCCAAGAGCTAGAGTATAAACAGAATCATCGAAGTCAGATTCTGACAAAGCGTAAATCGTTTGCCCGGCTTCGTCAGTTAAAGTAACAACTGCACCTTGAACAGGTTGAGGTCCTTCAGTATCTAAGACAGAAGCAGAACTAGATATTTGTGCAATAATCTTATCATCCTGGTCATTGACAATTAATGTAGCTGTGAGCTCAGGGATGTGGTCAGGAAATGGAATCTCTTGAATGACTCCTTCCGAAAACTTATCACAGCTCGTGAGTGTAAGTACAAGGAGGAATGCGAGAAGAAGAGGGCTATAAGAAGATGTATTTTTCATGATTAAAACGAGTAGCGCCAAGCGATTGATGGGATTACTGGGAAGATGCCATACTCTCTTATGACAGGGTCTCCTGCATCATCTAGACCGGTCTGTAAAAAGAAAGGATTGAGATTGTTATAGGCGTTATAAACACTGAAAACGAGTTGTTTCGAACCATTCGTTGTCTCTTTTGTTCGCGTGAGAGATAAATCTAACCTGTGATAAGGACTCATGCGGTATGCGTTTTTTTCCGAAGGGACCTCTGGAAAAAAGGTGGAGATTCCGGAACCAGAGCCATCGGGGATGTATGTCGCGAATGACGACTCACTTAAAGTGAGCGCTCTGCCAGTACCATAAAGCCAAACCGCAGATCCAGTCCATTTGTCTGTAAAATCATGGGTGAGAACAAAACTCAGATCGTGCCTTCTGTCATATGTAAAGGGGTACCAATCCCCACTGTTGATTTCATCGAACTGACGGTTAGACCACGAAAGGGTGTAGCCTATCCATCCAGTGGTACGCCCTTGCTTCTTTTGGACCAAAAGTTCGGCACCATAGGAATTGCCTATTCCTTGAGTAACCTTGTCTTCCCAATCACTGTCTAAACTAAAGAGAAAACTTGCCCCTTCTTTGTAGCTAAGTAACCCGTCCATCTCTTTATAGTATCCCTCAAGTGACACTTCGATTTCGCCAAAAGTCTTTGCAAGACCCATGGCAACTTGCCAACTTTGTTGAGGGCGAATTTTTGCGGTAGAAGGAACCCAAAGGTCCGTAGGGAGTCCCAAACCTTCATTTGTAAGTAGGTTCACGTATTGGGCCATTCTTGCAAAAGATGATTTTAATGCGTAACCTCCGGGAAGTCTCAAGTTCAGTGCAGCTCGAGGCTGAAGTGAGTAGTAAGACGTATCCTGAACCATCAGAGCAGACGCATGAATACCGAGGTTAACTTTGACCCTATCTCCCAAGTCGAATTCATCTTCTATATACACGAAGGCGTCGTTTGAGGTGATGTCTGAAGGTCCCAGTACAGTATCTATGGCATTGACTTCGCCGAAGTCCAATTCAAAAGCTGTCGCTCCAGGGCTGAACGTGTGATTTGTCAAATTTGCACCGAACTTCACAAAGTGACGTGCGTTGGGTGCGTAATCGAAATCTATCCGTCCCGTGAAATCTTCAATGCCCGAATTGTACAACGCAGCGATTCTCAATGAATCTCCCTCATTCGAGGTTTCTGAGACATCGATGCCGCTGTTAAATTCGTAGAGAGATCGCGTCAACGTTACGTTTGAGAATAGTTTGGGGGCCCACTCGTGATTCCATCGGAGTGCTTGTATTGCATTTTTCCAATCCAAGCCAAAATCGAGTGAGGAAGTGCTTTGTTGGCGATTCTCTGCAGAGGCAATTCCGAAATCATCTTTCCCTTGGAATGCACTGAAATAAAGTCTGTCCTTTTTGCCCACTTTCCAATTGAGTTTTGCATTAAGGTCGTAGAAAAAATATCTTGGGTCAGTCGTAACTCCAGAGTTGTTGTTATTCGTAGCTGCAATTAAGGGATTCACAAGAAGGTCGAGATAAGTCCGCCTGCCACTTATCATAAATGAAGCTTTGTCTTTTACAATAGGACCTTCCAAGGTAAGTTTGGAAGCAATGATGGACACTGTGGCGTCTCCATGAAATTCCTTCATGTGACCATCCTTCATATTGATTTCTACGATAGAACTAAGCCTTCCGCCATAGCGTGCTGGAAACCCACCCTTCGTAATGGACATGTTTTTGACCGCATCCGCATTAAAAACAGAGAAAAATCCAAACAGATGATTTACACTATACAGTGGCACACCATCCAGAAGCATGAGGTTCTGATCCGGAGATCCGCCTCGTACATAGAGGCCGCTGGTGCCTTCACCACCAGATTGAACGCCAGGAAGTAGCTGAAGGACCTTTAACAAGTCTACCTCACCTCCGATCGCAGGAAGGCTCTTTACTTGATCTATTGGAATCGTGATTTTTGACATTTGGACTTGATCCTCAATCTTGTTGAAGGACTCGCCTGTCACCACTGCCTCGGAAAGGTTTGTACCAGCAACAAGTTCGATGTCCATGCGAATGTTTTCCTTGAGATTGATCTCAAATCTTTGGGTCGAGTATCCGATATATCTCACGAAGACATTGTACTTCCCCTCGGGCAGCGTTAGGGAATAAAATCCGTATAGATTTGCCGCCACGCCTACTTCCGCATCCTCACACCACACAGTCGCCCCAATTAACTGTTCCCCACTTGAAGCGTCCTGAACGTGACCAGAAAGGGTGAAGTTTGTTTGAGAATATAATGAGGTGGCAATCAGAAATTGAAACAAAAAGAGTAGACGCATAGACAGTACCTTTGAAAAGTTTAAACCCGAACAAAAGTAAGTATCTATGACACAATCGAAGCAGTTATTTTCATTCTTAACAGTTCTTGTGTTGGCGTTCATCTCTTCAAATGTTTCAGCCCAAACCGCACCCTCGACAATAAATGCCATTCGCATCGCCGAGGTTGACCAGTCTATTCAAGTCCTTTCCGCTTCGCACGATACGGACAATCAATCTCTGCTTATTGTAGGACATGACGGAGTCGTTCATTTTTGGGAACCTCTTTCAGGTCTCAGGGATACACCATTCCTGGATCTCGGAGCGAACGGATTAAATATCCTCGACTTTGGGAGCAACAGTGAACAAGGGGTTAATGGAATGACTCTGGACCTGGATTTCGATAACAATGGGCTGTTTTACATCATTTACAATGGCTACAGACCTGATGGAACCGGCGAACTAATTGATGAACGTATCCTGTGTTTCGGCACCACAGAGGACCACCTTCATGCAGACACAGAGGTTTGGTATGAAGTCCTTGAGTTGGTACAACCTGACCAAGGCCACAATGGAGGCCAAATCCTTTTCGGTCCCGATCAATTCCTTTACATCTCTACAGGTGATGGGGGGTCTACTGGGACAGGTGCGGTCGGAGGAGGCTCAGGGGGGGATGATCATGGACCCATGGGGAATGGTCAAAATCTTGAATCATTGCTCGGTAAAATTCTGCGTATTGATGTGCACGGACTCAATCCATATACAATCCCATCGAGCAATCCTTTTGTAGGCATTGAAAATACACGAGATGAGATTTGGTCGTACGGACTGAGAAATCCATGGCGCTTCTGCTTTGACTCTGAGAATGGAGACATGTATATAGGGGATGTGGGAGAAGTCGATTGGGAAGAGATCAATTACGAAGCTGGAGGCAGTGGTGGCGGAATAAATTACGGATGGAGGCTCATGGAAGGTCCCGACTGTTATGAACCCATAGTGGATTGTGATCCCAACTCCAGCATCACAGAACCCATCTTTGCATTCCCCCACGAAAATGGCCTTTGCAGTGTCATCGGAGGGGTGGTATACCGCGGACAAAACATCCCATCTCTGAATGGGTATTATATCCTATCTGACGCATGTGGGTTTGGAGACACTCAATTTTTCACATTAATATCCGATGGAAATGGGGGGTGGATCGATCAACCACTTGTCCTTGATGTAGAAGGAGGATTTGTTCCTTGGACAGAAACAAAATTCGCATTCGGAGAAGACAACAAGGGAGAAGTCTACCTCTGCACCAGATATTTCGTGTATAAGCTCCTTTTTGATGCGACCCCGACTGTTGATATCGGAGGAGAAGAGATCAACTTTCATCCAAACCCTGTCGCTCCTGGTGCTTTAATTCGAATGAATCTAAGCGAAGTCGGGAATGTTGAACGCTTGAGCGTTTTTGATTCTTCTGGAAGACTTATTGACGTACACGTCTCTTCTGCCAATGGAGATAACGCGTCTTTCTATACGACTGGATTGACAAACGGGGTGTATTCAGTCCATATTGACATCGTTGGATCTGAAGAAATTGTATACGGGAAATTTGTTGTTTACGGAGAATAAACCTAAGGACAGGGGCAGTCTTCAACGTCCCTTAACACAACCTGAGTCACCGTACTTGCAGTATCTGTCATGATAAAAAATGCAGATTTCACTTTCCCCTCTCCTTCAATAAAATATCTGCGAGGTTTCTCTCTGGTGGCGCTTTTTTCGTAATCGACATCGCCCAATCGCCCAAGGTCTGCCAGATCACTTACTGTAAGACCCCCACATTTCAAAACACAATGTGCTTCACTGTCAGCCTGAATGCCACTCATGGCTATGTCTTTTCGAATACGTTCTGACGGAAGCCAATCCATACAGCCGCGCTCCGAAAACATAATCCAAGTAAGTCCCAAACCAATAAATACTCCTATTAAATACTTCGTAAGACGATTTAAAAACTTCATATAGCGAATCTACTCCAAACTATCTACCTCTAACCTTAACTTCGTGATATGATTGAAGTAAATGATTTGTCATTTTCATACGGTGGCAATGCTGCGATAGCGTTTCCTGATTTTAAGTGCAATCGTGGCGAAAAACTGTTGCTTCTGGGGGATTCTGGCACTGGGAAAACCACCCTGCTTCATTTGCTATGTGGTTTGTTACGTCCCAAATCAGGGTCGATGAATGTTGCAGGGGTTGATCTTAATTCTCTAAACGACAGGCAGCTAGATAAGTTTCGGGGGCGTGAACTTGGGATTGTCTTTCAGCAATCTCATTTCGTTCAGAGTTTAACCGTCGCTGAAAACCT
>CAWVRV010000085.1:0-4972 GCA_963932755.1 uncultured Flavobacteriales bacterium
AAACTGTACCAACCTACCTCATTGTTTGTATGAAAAGATTTCCCGAAAGTGGTGTAAGGAATGAAAATGCTTTGGTTATCCTCCTCTGCATCTTCTCCCGTTTTATACGTTGAGTATACACCCACCACACTAAATATAACGCCTTGAATTTGAATGGAGGACCCGATAGGTTCGATCTCTTGATCATAAAGAAGATCTAAAACCCTCTTTCCAATGACCGCGATTTTCCTCTCGTTGTCGATGTCACCTTGATTTAAATATCGACCACTTAAAATTTTCACTGGATCAATTTCAATGTAGCCTGGAACATCCCCATAGACATTAAAAGCACCCGACTTCGTCCCTCTCGTCACATTGTTCGACCCTCTGTGACCACCAAGTTGATTTCGTGGAGCGACGAGCTTGATCGATGTTGCATTTTCTCTCAAGAACTCGGTGTCCGAATTGTTGAACTCAAACCTTCTGCCTCTTTTAAACCCTTTATATGGCATTGAGGTCATTCGGGACCATAAAAACATAGAGTTCTTGACCCTTCCCCCCATTTCACTGGTCACACCATTCTCAAGTCCGTTAGAGGCTCCCACAGTCACAACGATCATAAACAGGCCCCATCCTACTCCCAATCCTGACAAGAATGTTCGAAATGGGTTCGTCAAGAATACTTGAAGAATCTCGAGGACACGATCCAGATCAAATAGATTTATTTTAGAATCTTTTTTCATTCGTCTCTCAGCGCTTCCACCGGCTTAATGCTAACCGCACGAAGCGCAGGTCCTATTCCACTCACGACACCTACGACAGCTAGTATTCCAAGCGCAACTAGAGCAATCCTGAAATCAACTTGTGGGTTTTTAAAGTATTCATGATCAATCATGGGCGAAACCATTTCAAGCAATCCCACACCTGTGATTAATCCTGCCGAACCTGAAACGATCATGAGCGCCAGTGACTCTTGTACCACAAGCCCTAAAACCGAGATACTTGATGCGCCAAGTGCTTTTCGAACACCTATTTCTTTTGTCCGTTCTTTCACAGCAATAGCCAAAATGTTTGCAACTCCTACAGCACCTGCCAGAAGCGTAAGAAGCCCCAGTCCCCAGATAAACAATTCTATTCCTAAAAAGATATTCTGGAACCTCTCGTACTCCTCATTGTTGTTCTCAATACGCACACCACGTGCATCATCCGGATGAACAACTTTTCTGTCCTTGAACCAAGACAACAAAGCGTCAGACAACAATCTCGTATCTGCAACAGGCATGTCGCCAGTACCTAGAATAATTTGGTCAACTTTATCGCTCGACCTAAAGATGTTCTGAGCTGTCGTAAAAGGCAAGTAAGCCATCTTGTTTTCCCAACGACTCGCAGGATCATCAAAGGTCCCTACAACACGAAATTGAACACCTCCAATTAGGAGATACGTTCCAATGGGATCAACACCCTCGAACAGGTCCTCAACGACTGTCGCTCCAAGGACGGCAACCTTCGTTTCCTCAGCGACATCACGACTAGAAATATATCTCCCATCAGTCAGGGTTGTATTCTCAAGCATAAGATGATCTGGATCCACGCCTCTTAAAGGAAAATTACTTTGTTGATCTTCATGCTCCATCACGACCCCCCAAATCCTCACTCTCCTGGAATATGCATGTACAGTATCCATTTGCTGAAACATTGCATCCACATCAGAATTGCGCATCTTCACTTGTCTATTTGGCATATTACCACGATAGGCAAGCTGCGTTCTACCCGCATCCACCCAAATAGAATTTACTGCATCATCACTGAATTGGTTTTGGACGCCATTTTGAAGGCCAAACCCCAACCCTTGCATCACGACTAAAATAAACACCCCCAAAGCAATCGACAATCCAGTTAAAAAAGTACGCATAGGGTTACTCAGAACCGTATTTGCAATTTCTAACCACGTATCTCGATTGAACATGATTTAGCTTAAATCAATTAACCCATCAACGAGATGAATCGTCCTGTCACACAGCGCGGCGATATCATGTTCATGGGTGACGATGATCATCGTAATCCCATCCGCATTGATCTCCCGAAGAAGGTTCATCACATCACTTGAAGTCACAGAGTCAAGGGCTCCCGTGGGCTCATCTGCAAGAATAACTTTCGGCTGTGCAACGAGTGCTCTCGCAATCGCCACTCTCTGTTTCTGCCCACCACTCATTTGGTTCGGCAGATGGGCAGCCCAATCCTCAAGACCTACCTTTTTAAGGTAATCCATCGCGATTACATTCCTCTTTTTTCTTGGTACACTCTGATAATAAAGAGGAAGAGCGACATTTTCAAGAGCCGTCTTAAAGCCGATTAAATTGAAACTTTGAAAAACAAAGCCCAACAACTTACTCCTATATTTTGCAGCAGCGCGCTCATTGAGCCCAGACATAGACTCTCCAGAGAGCAAATACTCTCCACTGTCAAAGCTATCTAGGAGTCCCAATATATTCAAAAGGGTCGACTTGCCAGAACCCGAAGACCCCATTATCGCTACCATCTCCCCTTTTTTGATGGTACATGTAAGGCCTTTTAACACCTCTAATTTCTGAGATCCGGTGACGTATGATTTGCCAATGTTGTGTAATTTTATCACCCCGCGAAGATACCATTCCATACGCCCTGAGAAAAGTTAAATTCTCTCAACGCGTTAAATCCTCTATTAACCACGAAAAAAGTCGTACTTTCGCGCGTCCTTAGACGGGCATAAAAAGCGCCCCAATTAACTCCACCCACAATGAGCGGAATCAGAAATATTGCTATTATTGCACACGTTGACCACGGAAAAACAACCCTGGTTGACAAAATCATACACCGTTGTCAAGTCCTGGACTCACATAAGGTTACTGGAGATCTTATCCTAGACAGCAACGACTTAGAGCGCGAAAGAGGGATTACGATTCTCTCCAAGAACGTGAGTGCGCAATGGAAAGGAACGAAAATCAACATCATCGACACACCTGGTCACGCTGATTTCGGTGGAGAAGTTGAAAGGGTTCTTAAAATGGCCGATGCCGTCATTCTTCTGGTCGACGCATTTGAAGGGGCGATGCCACAAACACGCTTCGTTCTAGGAAAAGCATTGGAGCTGGGACTCAAGCCCATTGTTGTCGTCAACAAAGTTGACAAAGAAAACTGCACTCCTGACATCGTTCAAGAGCAGATTTTTGACTTAATGTTCAATCTTGATGCAACGGAAGAGCAAATAGATTTCCCTACAGTCTATGGGTCCGCGAAGCACAACTGGATGGCGGAAGATTGGCAAAAGCCGACCGACAACATTGATTACCTCCTTGACCTCATTGTTTCTGAAGTTCCAGAGGCTCCTTTTCATGAAGGGGATCCTCAAATGCAGATTACCTCACTGGACTATTCTAAGTATACTGGAAGAATCGCAATCGGAAGACTTTACAGAGGAGAGCTGCACACGAATCAGGACTACGCACTTTGCACATCCGATGGTGTGAAGAAAATTCGCGCAAAGGAACTTTTCATCTTTTCAGGTTTGGGAAAAGAAAAAGTTGACTCCGTACGAGCGGGTGACATCTGCGCCATTAACGGAATAGAAGGATTCGAAATTGGTGACACCATCTCTGACCTAGAAAATCCTGAGCCCATTGAGCGCATTGCAGTTGACGAGCCTACAATGAGTTTGCTTTTCACGATAAATACATCACCATTCTTAGGCAAAGATGGCGAATTCCTTACTTCACGTCACATTCGTGAGCGCCTGGACATCGAGCTCCAAAAAAATCTTGCATTGCGTGTTGAAGCCACGGACAGTGAGGACAAATGGAATGTCTACGGTCGCGGTATACTTCACCTTTCTGTACTCATCGAAACCATGCGCAGAGAAGGCTATGAAATGCAAGTCGGCAAACCACAAGTGATCTTTAAGCAAGTCGACGGCGCCAAGCATGAACCTTTCGAACATCTTGTCATCGATGTCCCTGAAGCAGCTGCAGGAAAAGCAACAGAGCTTGTCATGATGCGCAAAGGAATGCTTCAGGTCATGGCACCTAAAGGTGACCTTCAGCATTTGGAGTTCCGCATCCCCTCACGCGGTTTAATTGGACTTCGAAACCAAATCCTTACGGCGACTTCGGGTGGCGCAATCATGACTCACAGATTCGATGGTTACGACGCTTATGCTGGCGAAATTTCAACGCGTATGTCTGGCTCACTTGTCAGTTCTGAACTCGGACAGGCGAGAGCATATGAAATCGACCGTCTTCAAGAACGTGGAACATTTTACATCGATCCAGGCCAGGAAATATATCCAGGACAAATCGTGGGTGAATCGTCTCGCAACACAGATATGGAAGTCAATCTCGTCAGAGGAAAGAAACACTCCAATGTGCGGTCTTCTGGTACAGATAAAAGCCTTAAAATCGCCCCTGCAAAGAAAATGTCTCTTGAAGAGTACCTGGAGTGGATCGCCGAAAGCGAATATCTCGAGATCACTCCGAAGGCATTTAGAGCGCGTAAGATACCGGGCACATATATCCCGTAAGCACTCCTCAACCTTCTCTACTTACCTTGCAATATGTACGATATCGTCGTCCTTACCCAAGCCGAGTATATCAACCCTGAAAAGGTTGATTGGTATGTCCAGCAGGTTCTGGATGAAGACAACTATGTCATAGAAGCATTAGCCGCCAGGGGCATGAGTGTCATTAAGAAAGATTGGTCTGACCCTTTGTTTGACTGGACCTCAGCCCGCGCACTTTTGTTTCGAACGACGTGGGATTATTTTGAGCGATACGCTGAATTCAAGCCATGGTTGGAAAGAGTGTCAAAAACATGTCTGCTCCTCAACTCTGCGGACATTGTTAAGTGGAATATCGACAAGCACTACCTTCAAGAACTTATGACCGCGGGACTCAACGTTGCACCAACCAAATTCCTAAAGCGCAACACCTCCACTACGCTAAAAGCACTCTTTGAAAAAACG
>CAWVRV010000086.1:0-4754 GCA_963932755.1 uncultured Flavobacteriales bacterium
TTCTGCATCCTTTTATGCCCTTCTTGACGGAAGAAGTTTGGCATTGGTTGGGGGAAAGGAAATCACCAGAAGACGCTCTTATTGTTACTTTTTGGCCTACAGCAGGAGAAGTAGATGCAGACATCCTCCAAGACTTTGATTTGTTAAAAGAAATTGTAGGGGGGGTGAGGAATATCCGGAAGGACAATGGTATTGCAAACCGAGAAAAACTGGAACTCAAGTTGCATCGGGCGGACGGTTATCCCGAGAGAATCAAGACATCGATTGAGCATTTAACGAATCTAGACTCTACAGAGGACGTGGATGACAAAGTTGAAGGTGCTTATGGCTTTATGGTCGGTAGACATCGCTTCTATATTCCGTTCGGTGAGAGCTTTGATGTTGAAGCCGAGAAAGAGAAAATTCAAAAGGATTTGCAGTATCAAGAAGGGTTTCTCAAAATCGTTCGAAAGAAACTCTCCAATGAACGTTTTATAAGTGGAGCCCCTGAGAAAGTGATTGAAATAGAGAAAAACAAGGAGCAGGATGCTGTAGCAAAAATTGCTATTTTGAATGAGAAGCTTACTGATTTAGGTTGAGATGAAACCTGAGCCTAGAGATTTGTTACATTATGAAATACAGGGCGATATAGATGCTCCTTGGCTTGTATTTGTACATGGGGCGGGTGGATCAATTAAGACTTGGAAATTTCAAATTGACGATCTCGCAAAAGACTTCAGGCTTCTTCTCATAGACCTTCGTGATCATGGGTTTTCTAAAAACATACAGCCTTCTTACGATTCGTATGATTTTGATATCGTCGGAAATGATGTGATTAAAGTACTTGACAATCTCAAGATTACAAAAGCACACTTTCTTTCTTTAAGTATCGGTTCGGTTATTCTACAAAAAATAGATATTTTAAGACCCAAACTTATCGATAAGATGGTGATGGCTGGAGCTATTTTTGACGGAAGTAAGTTTATGCATGCGTTCGTTCACAGTGGTAAAATTCTCACCTATATTTTGCCTTACAGAGTTTTCTATTCTCTGTTTAGCTTTATTGTTCTGCCTAGAAAAAACCACAGATTAAGTCGGTATATCTTCAGGCGACAAAGCATGAGGATGAACGTTGTAGAGTACTTAAAGTGGATTGAATTGTACAAGCCGTTTTTTATACTTATCAAAGAATACGTGGGCCGTCAAATAGAGACACCTTGCCTCGTTGTTATGGGAGACCAAGATCATATCTTCTTTAATTCAGCAAAGAATTTCACGGAAGTTCAAAAAAACGCTCACTTGACTGTGATTAAGGGTTGTGGACATGTCGTAAGCATAGAAAGTCCGAAACCATTTAATAAAATAGCTTCGGACTTCCTGAAGGGGGTAGATGTTCCTGATTCAGTTCAATCAGAACCAGTTCCGTACAAATGGTCTGACTTAAAAGATTTGAAAGCCAGGAGTAAGGGGCGTTAAATTAGTTGCTTGCAAGGTATCCCGAAACACCTTCGTCAGTTGCTTGCATCGCTTCTTCTCCCTTGTTCCAGTTTGCAGGACAAACCTCTCCTTCTGTTTCAACATGGATTAATGCATCGAGCATTCTGATTGCTTCATCCACATTTCGTCCGAGAGGGAGGTTGTTTACTAACTGGTGTTGTACGACTCCGTCTTTGTCGATTAAGAATAAACCACGGTATGCGATCAGTTCGTTGTCGCTGATTAAGTTGCCTTCATCATCATAGTCGTACATGCCGGTAAGGACGTCGAAATTTGTTGAGATGGTTTTTGCGGTGTCTGCGACAAGTGGGTATGTGATGCCTTGGATTCCTCCATGGTTTTTAGGCATACGCAAGTAAGCGGCGTGACTCTCTGCCGTATCTGTAGAGCAACCTACAATTTGACATCCTCTACTTTCGAATTCAGACAGTTTGTCTTGAAAAGCGTGAAGCTCTGTAGGACAAACGAATGTAAAGTCTTTCGGGTAGAAAAATAAGATGACGTACTTGTTGTCGAGGTATTGCTCTAATGAGAAATCTCCAACAATTTCGCTGCCGTTAAGAACAGCTGCTGATGAGAAATAAGGTGCTTTTTGACCTACTAAAACTGCCATAATGATTGTGGGGTATTTAAATGATTGCACAAAGATAACTGAACCCTATCTTAGTTGGATTAATTCAAGGATGAAGTTTGCAGCAATAGATATCGGTACGAACGCGGTGCGTCTCTTAATCAAAGAGGTGAATATCATAGATGGTGTGTGCGAAGTGAGGAAAGTCAGCTTCACACGCGTGCCTCTTCGTTTGGGCGAAGATGTTTTTGAAACAGGAAGGATTTCAAATAAAAAGGCGAGGAACTTGGTGAAGGTGATGAGGGCTTTTTGGTATTTGATGGATGTGTATGGGATAGAATGGTTTCGGGTGTGTGCAACCAGCGCAATGCGAGAAGCAAAAAATGTTGATGAAGTTTGTCAACTGGTTCTGAGGGAGGCAAATGTTAAAATTGAATTGATTAAGGGTCAAGAAGAAGCAGATTTAATTTTTAGAAATTTCAGTGTCGCAACGTATAAATCAAACTCAGATTTCCTGTACATCGATGTGGGAGGAGGTTCTCTCGAATTGACCTTGATTCGTGATGGGAAGAGAATAAGAGGTCAATCTTTTAAAATTGGAACGATACGTTCCATGAAGGGCATGGTAGATGATGGTGAGTGGGATGCCGTTGCTGAATTTGTGAAACACGTTTCGGACGGCTCTGATAAGATCATGTCGATCGGTACAGGAGGAAATATTAACCGTATACAGCGCCTTATCCGAAACCCCAAAAACGCGCCTATTTCTCTTTCTAAAATTGAAGAAATGAAGGATACGCTGAAAGCATATTCTTTTAAAGATAGAGTAGAGAAATTTTCGCTCAAGCCCGACAGAGCTGATGTGATTGTCCCGGCGGCCGAAATTTACATCCGGATTATGAAATTGGCAGGGTCAAACAAGATTATCGTACCTAAAGTAGGTCTTTGTGATGGGATCATTCTCAAGATTCACGAGGAATATCTTGCATCTAAGAAGGAGGAGTAACAAACAGTAGCCGACTGTTATTTTAAGTTTCGTGTTAGAAATGCATCCACTTCGTAAATGCGTTTGGGCTTCAGCACAATCTCTCCTTTTGAATCAATTAAGAAGTAAGTAGGGGTGGCTGTAATCTTATAATCCTTTACTACAGGACTGTCCCATCCTTGAAGTTGGCTTACGTTGAGATACTGCATTCCACGTGATTCAACAATGTCTGACCAGCTCTTTCGTGCCTGGTCTATTGAGACGCCTATGGTTTCGAATCCCTTGCTGTGGTACTTGGCATACAATGGGATCAACACGGGTATTTCCTGTTCACATTTGTGACACCATGAAGCCCAAAACATGACGAGTGTATACTTATTTTCTGAAGCAGTCTCCATTAAATTCACATTGCCTCCCGTATACGATTCTATGACGAAATTAGGTGGAGTCTTTCCTACCTGAAGGTTAATGATTCCTTGAGCACGTTGACGGATGACATCACTTAAATCTGCGCCACAATCCTCATCGAAAATATAATTGTCTAGAATATATTGGCAAATATCCTCCTTTCCAGTGTTGTAAAACCCATCAAGCATCGCGTAGAGGGCACTTTCTAATGTCTTGGGGTTTGGCTCAAAGTGAGCTTTAATAATGTCAATACAAGCCAGGAAACCACTTTCTTCCCCTTTGCTGAACTTCACCATCATCCCTTGAATTCGGTCACTGATCGCGAGTGTATGGATCAAACTGTTGTCCAGAGGGTCCATGTCTTCAAAATACCTCCCCTGTGTAGATGGGTATTTTGGGTTTTTCCAGGACAAAACTTTCGCAACGTACGTCCCTGAATATTGGTCAATCAGATTGTGCTGAGATTGTACGAGCTCCAATTCCTTGCCTTTTATTTGCTCTTCAATTCTAGATCGGAATGGACTGTCCTTCAGGCCTTTTCTGAGATTTTTTATCTCATTCTTGTTGATATTCTCTAGTTTGATATACTCAAACCAAGCCTTGTTTTCAGCTGAACCAGGAGTTAATTTGGTGCCAGTAAGTCTGCTTGATTTAAAATCAATATAAACATCACTTTCATCAGGATTGAGTATTATTTGAGTTTTGTTGTTTGCCTTTCCATTAAGTACAAGCTCATAAAACCCACGACTTACTTCGAGGTTCGGAAATGAAAACTGTCCACCTTTAATCTCAGCACTGTCTAACAGGGCTTTGTTTCTGGCTTCAGTGACATATAGGTGAATCACAGATCCTTCAGCTGCTTTAACGTTGCCGTGAAGGGTTACTCTCCCTGTCTTGTCGCCTCTGTTCTGATCATTCGTGCCGTTTTTGTATCTAGGTGATACATTGTCAGTCTGGTTGTTGGCAGATAGATTCTCAGTAACAAGGGCTTTCTTTTCAGAGGCCGTTGAGGTTGTAGGTGCGGGAGCGCTATCATTGCAAGCAGATAGCACAATAAGTAAAGTGCTTGCTATCCAAGTCATTGTTTTCATGTTTGAAGTATTATCAATGCCAAATAATGGTAGCCACAAGATACAAACTACATGTTAATTATTTATTGAATGCGCTTGAGCCAGATTTAGGTTTGGTAGTGTTCCCTTTAAATTTATCTTTTTTAAAGCCACCTTTCTTAAAACCCTCGTTCTTAAAGCCACCGCGACTGTCGCTGCTACCTCTGTTGTCGCTGCTACCTCTGTTGTCGCTGCTACCTCTGTT
>CAWVRV010000087.1:0-4703 GCA_963932755.1 uncultured Flavobacteriales bacterium
TCCTGCGATTTTTGCAAGTGCGTAAGCTTCATTTGTGGGCTCCAAAGGTCCTGTGAGGAGCGCTTCTTCAGAGATGGGTTGTGAGGCCAAACGTGGGTAGATACATGAGCTGCCCAGAAAAAGAAGTTTCTCAACGCCGTGTTTACAAGAGGCGTCAATGACGTTTGTTGTAATTAAGATGTTATCTACCAAAAAATCTGCAGGATATGTAGCATTCGCATGTATTCCACCCACTTTTGCCGCAGCCAAGTAAACGACTTCAGGCTTTTCCTGTTCAAAAAACTGGTCCACCTCAGTTCTGTTTCTCAGGTCGAGTTCTTTGGATGTTCTTGTCACAATATTTGATGCCCCCCTTTCTTTCAAAGCCCTTACAATGGCGGAACCCACCATGCCCCTATGCCCGGCGACGAATATGACTTTGCTTGAATCCATATTGTTAAAAGATATTCATGTTCATAGATGAACTCAACTGTTTAAATCAAAAGCGTTTCTAAAACCATCTCCTACCCATGTAAAGGCAAGCACTAAACTAGCAATTAATGCGCCTGGAAAAACTGCGAGCCAAGCTAAATCTGTCGTAAGTAGGTGATAGTGCTCTTTGACAATGTTGCCCCATGAGGGAACGGGAATCCGAGCTCCAACCCCTAAAAAACTTAACCCCGCTTCGATCAATATCGCCGCCGCGAAGTTGGCCGATGCCACAACGACAATAGGTCCCAATGCATTTGGCAACATGTGTCTGAACATAATCCTGAAGTCTGAGAGTCCCAGCGCCTGAGCTGCTTGAACATATTCCAATTCCCTTAATGACATAAATTGCCCCCGCACGATTCTCGCAACTTCGACCCACATTGTCAGTCCAATTGCGACAAAAACCTGCCAAAACCCCTTGCCGAATGCAAGTGTGATTGCGAGGACCATCAGCAACGTAGGTACCGTCCAAACCACCTGTAAAAACCAGCTCACCACAACATCAACACGCCCACCTTTAAACCCAGCCCAAGCCCCGAGAAACAAACCGATGATTAAACTAATCGCCACAGCGATGCCCGCAACAGAAAGTGAAATGGCACTTCCAGCCATCAGGCGACTTAAAAAATCCCTGCCATATCTATCGCTACCAAGATGGTACGTAAATGATTTGCCATCAATCTGTACCTCGGTTCCAGGTTGAAGCAGACTGTATTCCAAATGTTGGTTGTTTGCATTCGGTGTGGGGTCAGGTCTGAAAAGCGGACCCGCAACGGCCACAACAATCCACAATGCAATCCATAACCCGCCTGTTGTAGCGAGTTTATTCGATTTCATAGTTTCCCAAATATTCACGATTCGAAGTTCGTTAATTCATTTCCATTTGGGCTTATTAATCAGACCAAATATGAACACTGCAGGAACTTGAAATGGGTATATGATCGATAGGATGAGCCAATCGATTGCCCTGTTCCTTATTCGATACCATTTGGTGACGTGTTTTGTGAAAACAATATCGATTGTTGACCGACCAAACCACAGCATCAATACATCTGTCAATGATGCAAAGCGTGTCACAAACAACAGGAGGATGAACATTTGAGTCGCAGCAACAAAAGCGATCCACATTGAAGTTCTGAAGGCAACATTGTGATTGTAATATTTGGCCTTTGATCCCCAACGAACCCTTTGCCTCAGCCAATGAACGAACCCTTCAGCTTGATGTGTTGCTACGCAACTGTTGATCTCGTGTGACCAATACACCTTGTTTCCATTTTTAATAAGTGCGTGAATGGCAAAAACATCGTCGCCGGATTCTATTTCAGGTTGCATTTGTTCTTTGAGGGGATATAAATCAACGCGAAAAGCCAAATTTGCGGCACTCGCCATTGCCGTTTCCCCATTTAATGAAGTAGACGCCGCCCATCCCATCATTGCGGCGTAGTCTATGCTTTCTATTCCACCATTCATGATCCGAACAGGCCCAGCAATTGCACCAAGATTTCCATCTGCACGCTCTGAGATCGAACGGCCCATAGATTCCAACCATTTTTCGGGGCACAGAACATCGGCATCCGTCACAATCACCCATTTCGTTTGTGTATTTTGTATGCCCGTTCTAATTGCGGCTTTTTTACCCCTTCCTGTATTGACAATAACAGAGATCTTGACTTTGCCCTTTTGCGCCAATTGTCGTGCGACTTGTAATGTTGAATCGGTGCTGTTGTCGTCTACGACAATGATTTCGACTGCGGATGTTGTCTGGTTTGCCAATCCTCTCATGAAGTCTTCCAGTCGATGCGCTTCATTTTTACAGGCGACAACAACTGTGAGCGGTTCTATTTCCACTTTCCCCGCTGTTGCGGTGACATGATTTGTCTCTGTTGCACTTAACCGATTAAAATGATAGAGCCAGTGCCCCACGATTGTTGCGTGAGTTATCAAGATCGAGATTATGACTATGAATAGCATTATGCGAGAATACGATGAAGGTGTGTTGTAATTTGGCCTAAATAATGAAAAAGTCAGAAAGAATTATACTCGGGATAGATCCAGGAACCACAATCATGGGATATGGAATCATTAGAGTGACTGGGAAATCTGAATTGGAGATGATTGAAATGGGCGCGTTGCACCTCTCAAAGTATCCTGATCATGCGCTGAAACTCAAAAAGATATTTGACAGGTGTGTGCAATTAATTGACACACATACGCCTGATGAAATGGCTGTAGAAGCCCCATTTTTTGGCAAGAATGTTCAATCTATGTTGAAGTTAGGAAGGGCTCAGGGTGTCGCTTTTGCAGCAGCTTTGAGCAGAGACCTACATATTGCAGAATATGCCCCAAGAAAAATAAAAAAATCTGTCACAGGTTCTGGTGCGGCATCTAAAGAACAAGTAAGCGCGATGGTTCAGAGAATTTTCAAAATCCCACAAAGTTCGATGCCGAACAATCTTGACGCTACTGATGGAATCGCCGTGGCTCTTTGTCATCACTATCAATTGTCTTCTCCTGAAATGAAACGAGGAGTGAGTGGATGGAAGGCATTTATAAAAGAAAATCCTTCCCGAGTAAAAGACTGATATACAATAGTTTATACCTCTAATATGCATTTTATTTAAACTAAATGCAACCTTTATTGAGAAGTACACGTATATAATACAGAAGCAATTAGTTTAACAGTTTACTTGTTTTCATTCAATTAAGAAGGGCCACCTAACGAGGTGGTCCTTTTTTATTGTATTAATGTTTTAGGGTTTTAAGCTAAAATCCCCTTCAGAATTCTAGAAATTAACTCGGGTATTTCAATTCCCGCACAACTTAATTGTTGGGGAAGAATGCTCTCATCTGTAAATCCAGGCACTGAATTAATTTCTAGCACTGCGGGGTTTTCTCCATTTACAAGAATGATGTCGACGCGCACCAACCCTTTGCACTTTAAAATTTCAGTGGCTTTCACGACCGTTTCTTTTATAAACGCTGAAGATTCTAATGATATTTTTGCAGGTGTGATTTCTAGACTTTCTCCTTCATACTTCGCTTTATAGTCAAAAAAAGCATTCTCAGTAATTATTTCTGTGACAGGCAAAACGATGGGAATCCCGTTCTCATCAGGTACTAAGCCTACAGAGAATTCACGACCCTCTAGAAGGGATTCGATCACTACAGATGGGCATTCTGTTTCAAATGCGAATTCAATGGCCTCCCTAAGATGGATTGTGTTTTCTACCCGAGTGACTCCAAGGCTGGACCCGCCTTTGTTTGGTTTGACAAAACAGGGAATCTTTACAATTTGCGCGATTTCATTCATTCGCGATTCGGAAAGAACTTCTTCTCGTTTAATTTCGATGGAATCAGCGACAAAGATTCCTTCTGCTCTAAGCTTGTTGTTTGCTTTGAATTTGTTAAACGTCAATCGGACAGAATCGGAGGATCCTGTACTGAAAGGGATTTCAAGGGTTTCAAAATATTTTTGGAGGATTCCATCTTCACCCGGGGTTCCATGAACCATAATGAAAACTGCATCAAATTTGTTTTGAACACCTTCTGAATCTTTCCAAGTAAAGGAGTCTCGGTCAATGTCAGCTCTGGTATTTTCATCCAATTCTACCCACCAAAGATCTCTGTCTATTCTTACTGTATAGGGTGTGTATTTTGAACGATCGATATTTTGAACGATGGTATACGCACTCTTGATAGAGATTGCAGCTTCTCCGGAATAACCTCCAGCTAGAACTGCTATCTTCGGTAATCCATTGTTATTCATGCCTTTCTTCTTTTTAGGAAAGTTACCTTTCTTGCGTTCCGGTAACGCAGAGAATTTCAAGAAGTTTTAACACCTTTTTATGGACCTCTTCATGATTACTTCCCGTCACAGTGACGTGCCCCATTTTGCGAAAGGGTTTGACTTGTGATTTTCCGTAAAGATGTGGATGAACACCGGGCATTTCAATGGCCTCGTGGAGTCTTTCATACACCGGCGCCCCTGCGGCATCAGCGGACCCCAAAAGATTAATCATTCCAGAGGCATTGTGTAATTTAGATACATCACCTAAAGGCAAACCGGCTACAACCCTAAGATGTTGCGCAAATTGGGAGGTCCGATTCGATTCGATTGTGTGATGACCACTGTTGTGTGTGCGTGGAGCAATTTCGTTCACAAACAGATCGCCTGATTTACTCAAGAACAGCTCCACCGCCATTAAACCCTCAAATTCCATGGCTTCAACGAC
>CAWVRV010000088.1:0-4246 GCA_963932755.1 uncultured Flavobacteriales bacterium
TTGGAGCGATACTCTTCTCTGACAGAATTGAACGATTCATTCCACCAAAAAAAGGACGTTCGCACGTATTGAGAATTATCCGCGAAATTTTAGAGATCAAACCCGAAGGCAAAGGCACAGATTTATCAGAAGCACTTGACCATTTCCTATCTGCCATGAAAAAGAGGACGGTTTCTTTTCTACTCAGTGATTTTCGAGATGAGGGCTACGATGATTTATTGAGACGAGCTGGCAAAAAACATGACTTGGTTGCGCTAAAAATTGAAGACCCCATCGATCTTGAAGTCCCATCTGTGGGTTGGTTACCTATGAAAGACCCCGAAACTGGTGAGGTAAAATGGATGATGACTGGATCAAAAAAACAACGAAATATATTCAAAGCACTGGAGTTAGAACGGTCAGAAAAACTCAACAAACTGTTTGCGAGAGCAGGCGTTGACGCTGCGACTATTCGAACGGACATGCCTTACGTCAAGCCTTTAATGCAATTATTTGACCGACGTGGGTAAGTCTCATCTATATATCACTGCGCTGGCAATCGTACTCGCGGGCATTCTTAACCTCAGTGAGGTTTTCAGCCAAGGAATTCTCCAAAGGACCCCCAGCAACCTGTCACTAACATCGGACACTGGAAGAATAGCCTGGGGCGAAAGAGCTGAGATTACCTTAAGGTTGGGCAAAGGAATCAATGAGACGATGGATGGTTGGCCACAATGGCAAGACACAATTCCAGGTGGACTAGAAATACTTGAAACAAGTTTGATCGACACATTGGCTCCGCAAAATTCTGATCCAGATGAGTGGGACATGATCATGGAGCAATCATGGGTGGTCACTGGATGGGATTCTGGATATGTCCTGATCCCGAGCATCAAATTAGGCGGGGATTCCACTTCTCCTGTTTTGTTACAAATCGTGCCCTCAAGGACCGAAGGAGCAGTCGAAATCATGCCCGCAGCAGACATTGTTCAAATTGAATGGAGCGCGTATGAACGATTTATAAAAGCAGCCCCCTGGATAGGCGGTATCATCGGACTTGTCATCCTGTTATTCATTGCCAAATATGTTTATCTCTGGTGGCGAAACAGAGCTGTGGGAGAACAACTCATCGAGGAAATCAAGCCCTATATACCTCCCCATATTACGGCCATGAAAGACTTAAAAACCCTCGAAGACAGGCAATCCTGGAACAAAGGGGAAGCAAAGACTTTTCATGTGCAGTTGAGTCAGATTATCCGCACGTATATCGATGGACGGTTTCATCTATCATCTTTGGAAAAAACGACCCGAGAAGTATCTGAGCTGATCAATACACTTGACATTCACGCTTCCGACAAATCAAAACTTGTACTTGCGCTGAGACTTGGAGACCAAATCAAGTTTGCAAAACGCCAAGCATTGTCAGAGGAACACGCGAAATCCATTTCAGTGTGTATCGAATTCGTTCAAAACACGATGGAGCGTCCTGAAGAAAGCGCATCATCTAAAGACGTAAAAGAATGAAGTGGGCTCAGATTTTACCCGTGCATTTACTTGCTGTGGTCTCAGCGTTATTAATCGCTGTTTGGGTGGATGGCGTATATCTCTGGGAAAGACCTTGGGCACTTCTACTCATCCTCGCTGCCGTTCTTTACGCAACGGTTAGGGTCGTTCGCTTGAAAAAGTTTACCACAATTTTCGCGAACATTTCGCATTCTAAGGACAACAAAATTCCCACAAAGTTTTCTATTCAAGATGTATCAATGGGCTGGATGGCAGAGTCGCCATATGCACTAAGAACGTTTGCAATTGCTGTTCTCGCCATTGCAATTGCCAGGCCCCAGTCTTCAAACAGTGTCGAAGACATGACAAGTGAAGGCATAGATTTGGTGTTCGCAATTGACGTTTCAGCCTCCATGCTAAGTATGGACTTCAAACCAAACCGTCTCGAACAAGCAAAATCTGTGGCCATTGAATTTATTGATGACAGACCTCATGACCGGATTGGTCTTGTCGTTTATGAGGGAGAAGCGTTCACACAAGTCCCTGTTACGACAGATCATGTGGTTGTGAAAAACGGTGTGAGGGAACTACAAACGGGGCTTCTGGAAGGTGGGACTGCAATCGGCATGGGGCTCGCTACAGCTGTAAATAGATTGAGGAAGTCTGATGCAAAAAGCAAGGTCATCATCTTACTGACTGACGGTGTAAACAACTCAGGAGCCATTGACCCATCTGATGCCGCTCAACTGGCTGAACTGAATGGAATAAGATGCTATACGATCGGCGTGGGTTCGGTCGGAAAAGCAAAAAGCCCTGTTGCCAAAGTCGGTGACAAGTATCGATATGACTGGGTGGATGTCCGGATCGACGAAGAGGTCTTAATGGAAATCGCTGAGCGTACTGGTGGCAAATATTTCAGAGCCACCACTACGGAAAAGCTGAAATCAATTTATAAAGAAATCAACCTTTTAGAGAAAACGCGATTTAATGTCATGCGTTACCAACGCAAAACAGAGGCTTATATGCCTTTTGCGATCATGGCATTGCTGTCTCTTTTACTTGAGAGAACATTGAGATTTACAATCATCCGATCGGTATCATGAGTAAGGGTTCGGAAAGAAATAGAACGCTTTTTCGATCTGCCCTATTGGGCGTAACGGTCGCAGAAATATTGTTCTGGACTGTCGTCATCATAGGTCTGTGGATTAAAAGTGAATTCGCCCCTCATGTAGACCTTCACAGGCCAAATTGGATTGTCTGGACCGCACTACTGCCCGTTACATCTGTCGCCTTTTTAATACACTTAAAATGGAAATCAAGGGCTGTAGATAAGTTGTCAGAGTCACATCTTCAAGACATTACATTGCCCGGGTTTTCTCAAGCGCGGGAGGCATGGAGATTTGTGGTTTGGCGATTGGCCGTTGCTGCAATCCTCCTGGGATTGATCGGACCAAAAGTAGGCAGCCGTCTTCAAGAGGTCGAAACAAAAGGGGCTGACTTTGTCATTGCATTGGACGTCAGCAACAGTATGCTCGCGGAAGACCTGGGACTTGATCGCTTGACACTTGCGCGCCAAACCGTTGAACGCATCTTAAATAAGTTGTCAGGAGACAGAGTCGGGTTGGTGGTTTTTGCAGGTGAAGCATACGTGCAATGTCCACTTACCTCTGATTACAGTGCCATAAAACTGTATTTAAATTCAATTACACCAGGAATTATTGCGAATCAAGGAACAGCTTTGGGTCAGGCAATAGAAGTAAGTGTCAAGGCATTTGAAAATGCCCCCGAATCCAGCAGAGCTATCTTACTCATTACAGACGGCGAAAATCATGAGGACGACCCCGTTGCTGCTGCTGCAATAGCCTTTGAAGCTGGTATTACCGTACATATTTTAGGCGTCGCGACTCCTGAAGGTGCGCCCATTCCAAACATTGACAGCAGAGGCAGACAAGTTGGCTTTATTCAAGGACCCAATGGACAACCGGTTGTTTCACGCCTGGACGAAACTGTCTTGGTGACCACGGTTCAAGCAGGTGGAGGTAGCTTTTCAAGAGCCAACCGCAACTACATCGACATTACATCTGTTTTAGAAGCGCTCAACAAAGAAGAAAAAACAAAAATATCAAAAGTGAAATTCACAGACTACGATCACAAATTTCAATTGATCCTCTTGGTTGCATTGTGCCTTATACTTATAGAATCCTTCATCCCTCATCCCACCACTCGCAAATGAAAAGTGCGCGCTACATCGTTTGGAATGCAATCATTCTCATCAGCATCCTTTTACCTTCTTCGAAGGTTTTGGGCCAAACTGATTTGGAACTTAAACAGCATTTAATCAATGGGATGTCCTCATTTGAAGAACACATGAACGAAGATGCTGCCAGTTCGTTCAGCAGCGGCAGTACGCTGGGAAATTATGAAGACATAGCTGCATACAATTTGGGGAGAAGCTTAATGGAGACTGAGGATTTGGAGGGCGCTGCGTCAGCATTTAAGCAAGCCATTGCATCCTCGAAAAACACTGAGTTAATATCAAATGCGTGGTACAATTCCGGAAATATTGCGCTTAACGCCGACGACCCTTCTACAGCGGTTGAAGCGTATAAATCATCCCTTCGCTTGAATCCCGATTTTGCCAACGCGAGACACAATCTTGCAATCGCAAATAAAATGCTACAGCAGCAAGAAGAACAAAAGGACCAAGAGCAGGACGGCGACGAAGAACAGGACGGCGACGAAGAACAGGACGGCGACGAAGAAC
>CAWVRV010000089.1:0-3835 GCA_963932755.1 uncultured Flavobacteriales bacterium
TGGCTGATCTAATCCCAAGAGATCTAAAACAGTCGGTGCGACATCGGCTAGCTTACCGTCCATTAAAGAGCGAACACCCTCAGCGACAACGATGATCGGAACCGGATTTGTCGTGTGCGCAGTATGTGGAGATCCGTCGGGATTGACAACACGGTCGGCATTTCCATGGTCGGCAATGATGACGAACATGTAGTCATTTTCCTTTCCGACTTTAAGAACTTCTGCAAGACATTGATCCGTCGTCACTACCGCTTGAACGATGGCTTCATACACACCAGTATGCCCCACCATGTCGGGATTTGCAAAGTTGAGACAAACGAAATCTGCGTTGTCAGACGCCATTTCTTTCGACACCAACGCGACAAGTTTCCTCGCAGACATTTCAGGTTGGAGGTCATAGGTGGCGACTTTGGGGCTGCTCGCCATCAGTCTGTTTTCACTTTCAAATGGCGCCTCTCGACCTCCATTGAAAAAGAACGTCACGTGCGGATATTTTTCGGTTTCTGCGATCCTTAGTTGAGACAAACCCGCAGAAGAAACAACCTCACCTAATGTCTTCTGAAGGTTCGGCTTGTCATAAATGACTTTTATATTGTTGAACTTGTCGTCGTAGTTCGTCATCGTGACGAAATACAGCGGAAGCATTGACATCCCAAATTCGGGGAAATCGTTTTGAGTAAGCGCTGTTGTGATTTGGCGACAACGGTCCGTTCTGAAATTAAAACAGATCACCACGTCATTGGGACGTATTTGGCCTTCTACCCCTTGAATTCTAAAGGGCAAAATAAACTCATCCGTGGTGTTTTCATGATAAGATGATTGAATTCCCGCTTCTACACTTTCAAACTCATCCCCACCATTTGTACACATCGCACGATATGAATGAGCGATTCTCTCCCAACGTTTGTCCCGATCCATCGCATAATATCTCCCATGAACGGATGCAATTTGAATCCGAGAATTTGTTTGGCTTATATGCGTCTCAAGGTTCTTAAGATACCCCAAGCCAGACTTGGGCGCAGTATCGCGTCCATCTGTAAACGCATGAATGACCGCATCGGGGACTCCAGCGCTATTCACCGCATCTACGACAGAGTGAAGATGTTCTTGTTGCGAATGAACGCCTCCACGGGACACCAATCCCACAATATGAAGACGCCTTCCAGGTTCTTTTGCTGCTTCCAATGCTTCTTGCAGAATAGGTTCTAATTGAAAAGTCCCACGATCAATCGCATGATTGATTCTAAGAAGATCTTGAAAGACAACGCGACCAGCGCCGATGTTCATATGCCCCACTTCAGAATTGCCCATTTGACCTTCGGGAAGGCCCACAAATTCGCCATCTGTTCTTAAAGTAGCATGAGGAGAATCCTTATGTAGCGCGTCCACACACGGAGTAGGCGCATTGAAGATTGCATCGGAAGCATCCTGTGCACCATATCCCCAACCATCTAAAATCACAAGAGCAACTTTCTTTTTACTCATCTTATTAATCACTTAAATCTATTCAATTTGCAGGCCAATCAATCACAAAGGTAGCTCCACCGCCTGCAGTGGAAGTGATATGGATTTCAGCACCATGCATTTTCACAATTCTAAAGACCAAATGAAGTCCAAGCCCCGTTCCCTCGACATCCTTATCTCTGGGAAGTCTATAAAACGCTTCAAAAACCTTCTTCCGTTCATCTGGTGAAATCCCAGGACCGTGATCAATGATTGAAAGATTTGGTTTTTTTGTTGTGGTGTCTAAAACCACCTCGACAGAGGTGTGCGTTGGACTATACTTTATGGCATTTTCCAATAAATTTATCAAACAAAGACGCCACATTTCTTCATCACCATGGAGAAGCAAACCCGATTCTCCAATCAACTTCACCGAGACACTGGATTCAGGATTAAGATGTAGAAAGGTAGAGGCGGTATCTTCAACAAACTCTGTGACATCAAACGGACTTCTTACGAGCGCATCAGGCAAATTAAGACGTGTCGCTTGCAGGATGTCTTCAACACGACGCTCTAACCTTAGCGTACCCGATCTTGCGACATCAAGCATCTCATCCCTGTCTGCGCCCTCTAGGTCAAGTCTTTTTAAAGTATCTATCGCGAGTCTAATGGAAGCAATAGGCGTTTTTAATTCATGTGTAACGGCAAGCAAAAAATTTCGCTCTCTTGCCAGGATATAATTGTCGGCTCGCATCACGCGCCATATCCAACTGAGTCCAAACATGAACAGAAGTGAAAAAATTACACCTTCAGCGGCAACCATTAAAACGGTCTTCTCCCAATTCTGCAATGCAGCATCTAAAATATCTGGGGAGGGGTTAAACGCTGTCCGAGCTTCAAAAAGTTTCGCGGCAGAACTAATCAACAGATTCACCCACCATGCCAATTGAAGAAACACATAGCTTGCCAAAACAAGAAAAAGGGCACGCGCCCTGCGTCCCCCTTTCATTTTATATTCTTTGTTAAACAAACCTGCAGATTAACCTTTGGTTCCTTTATTCGTGTTTTTACTTAACCACGGTGAAACGGGCGTCAACTTTGCAACTTCATGGCTCAGTATGAAATGTTGCACTGCTCCACTTCTCTCCAGTGTAGTCCAAACATGCTCCACCATCCATCCATGTGAAGAAAGTACGTTTAAAGCTTGGCCCATAGATTTGAATTTGAAACTCCCTATTTGTTGTGAAGAAGCAAGAGCCTCTTTGTCTGAACCCATTCTATCCATAATCGGATCGAAAGAAACCTTCACGACTGTCTTCCCGTTCAGGTCAAAGACGAGCATCTCTCCAAATATCTTAGAAGCACCTGCAGTCGATGTTGAATTCCCGGCTTTTTCGGTCTTCATTTGACCCTTGGTTCCCTGAGCTTGAACTTGAGTAGACATTAGAAGCATTATCGCAGCAAACACAATCGTAAATAGTTTCATCTTGTTAAATTTTGAAAGTGAAATATACGACTTTCTCAACTTAAGATGCTGCTCTATTTCACCATCTCTGTTAAATAACCACCCCTTCCCCCTCCACTTCATTGTGGCATTCCAATGGGGATCATCTAATAATTTCTCCCACGCTTCTTTCATCCCCTGAGACCAAACAATATCATCTACTAGGATTGCACCCCCTGGGTTTAGTTTGGTTTTCAAGCACTCAACATACGCCAATGTCGCATCTCTGTCGTGATGACCATCTAGAAAAACAACATCCCATCCTCCTTGCGACTCCTCCATCAGGCTCTTAAAAGTCCCAACCTTACTCTTGATCTGATCTTCACATCCCAACCCTTTCCAATTCTTACGGGCATAATTGGCAGTCTGTTGACATCCTTCCCAGGTTTCGACGTCCCATCCAGAAGCTGCCAGATATGCAGTCGTGAGACCCAGCGAGGTCCCCATCTCCAAAATCTTTTTACTGCGCCCTTGCGTTCTCCAAAAAATCAATACCCTGAGCAAAGAGAATGCAACCCCCTTACTCTGAAGAACATGGCGCGTTATTTTTTTCACTTCCCTGGATTTACTTTTAAAAACCCTGCTGCCAGCACCACAATCATTCACTTCTATGCAATCTCTACTCCTTTGCAGACTCTGCCTCAAACCTTCTATCTGATCAAGTGCTTTTACAAGACCTTGGTCGTACGCTACATCTACATATCTACCCCCACCTTCAAGGTGACGAGCGAGATCGAAAAAAAAGGGTGAATGAATCCCTCTCCAGTATGTTTTTTTTTCTTTTCGTTTCACATGCCAAAGATGAGAAGTAGTTACTATATTTGCACCCTCCTTTTAGGGCGATTAGCTCAGTTGGTTCAGAGCACCTCGTTTACACCGAGGGGGTCG
>CAWVRV010000090.1:0-3687 GCA_963932755.1 uncultured Flavobacteriales bacterium
CGTATCATATAATGATCTCAGCTTGAGAGGATGAACTTGATTTGCGGAGAGTTCCGACTGGGTTTGGCTAATCATGACCATCTCAGACAAATCCGAACGGGACTTCATCAACAAATCTCCGTCTGAAAAATAAATGTTTATATCTGTCGGTGCCTCAGAGAAATCTACCGCGGATGAATCCGCTAAGGATTGGCTGAAATCGAAATTGAGTCCAAAAAGCGTCCTTCTCTCTCCCTCCCCGATGTAAAACTCTTGCCTGGAGCCACTGCCACCGTATACAATCTTAACAATAGGCTGACCAGAAGAAGACTGCGCTAGGATGTTCGCTGGGTTTGGCAAAATATCTTTTACCTCCACTTTAACCGAACGACCAGCCACATTGTACTTCTCATTGAAGGCGTTGCTTCCAATTGAAGAAAAGAGAACCGGCTCACTAAATTCATAGTTATTCCCATTGGAAGAAGCCTGGAAATTCAAATATGAGTCACGAGAAAGGATGGTATTTGAAGACTCCCCCTCTCGGATGTGCATCGTCCCTTCGTACCCGAAATACCTTGTTACGCCAGCACCCACAAGGATCATCACCATTGACAAATGAAAGATAACCAGCGCCCATCTCTTTTGTGGAATCATTTTATATTTCACCACATTGACAACAAGCGTGATAGAAAACAGTATCAACAACACTTCAAACCACCCCGCCTGAAATACGAGTTTCATTGCCGAACTGGTCCCGAAATCGTTCTCAATAAACGTTGCGACAGCTATTGAAACAGCAAATACCAGAATGTAGATTCCAGCAAAAGAGGTTGAAAAAAATCGTTTCACTTTCGTTTATTTAATTGTAACCGCATCCTCCATCAGTAGCTCATACTTGTATCCCGCTCCGAAATCTCTGTTTGTCGAAATCAAACCTTCAAATGCCACTGTAAGCCCTACCGGCACACTTACACCAGAAGTTATTACGAAGTCATAGTCATCTGCAGATCCATCTGCCAAATGAATCCAATTCCTGTCCATGATTGCATCATTCACTTTCACAACTTTGCCCAGCACCTTCACCTTAGTGCCTGCATAAGTGCCCGCATTAGAAACAATTTCGGCGATAGAAACAACACCTTCAACCGTTGCGTTAATCGGTGTTGTCCGGTTTGCTTTTTCAATGAAAGAAACCAAATAAATTTGATCAAATACTCTCCCAAATTCCTTGCTTTCAAAGTCTTCCTTAAACAAACGACCCGTATAAACATATTCTTCACCTGCGATGAAGTCATTCTTCAGCGTAGCAATCCAATAGGGTTCGCCCACACTTAACGCGTCACCTTCTCCTTCAACCTTCAAATAAGAGTACTTCGATGTTTGGAGGACTTCGATGGCTTTTACCTGATAAGATTCACTTTTTGAAGATTCAGGTGATTTGTTGTCGTTAAAAATCCCCGTCCTTGACGAATCACTTCCAATCGCTTCGATGACTTTCCCATCACCACTGCATCCGCACAAAAACAGCACGCTGATTGTCAGCAGTTTAAAACATGTAAAGGTTGAATTTCTCATTTCCAAAAGCGCAGGATGATTTTGACTGTAAATCTATGAAACACTGCGCCACTTCTAGAGGAAAAATCAGATAAAGCACATCGCGTTAAACCTTCTTTAACAACGTAGGCAGAATCGCTCCCTACATAGAGGTTACATCGAAGATATCCAGCTCCTAATCTATCTTTAATTCGTAGTTCACCCCGCGTTTCGCAAGTCCATCAAGGATAAACTTCACACACGCGTGATTCTTACCGATAAACTCGGGAACAATGATTCCTTTCTCATCGTACAATCCCTCAGCGAGCATCCTGACCGCCATCGTTGCAGTATAACCAGTCGTACGAGCCATACTGTGAACCTTCGTTTCAGGGCAATACTCGTCAAACAGCGTATAGGTATGTCGTTCCGACTTGCCATTAAGGACGCCAGCGACTTCTATGCGCATGATCGTGTAGTCAACTTCTCCTGGCTTAAGTTCCCATTGCGGGAAAAGAAGCTTCGCAGTCAGATCTATGGGACGAATATCTACCCCATTTACTTCTGTGGGTTCAGCGCTGAAAAACCCAGCTTCTCGCATAATCTCCATCAACTTGATGTGACCTGGGTAACGAAGTGTTTTTTCCTTGATATTGGGGATGTGAGGCATTGTCTTTGAGAGGGATCTGATCCCATCGCTGTTAAACGTCTCAAGCGTTCCGACCTTATCGAAATGAAGCAACTCTGGCTCTGACAAAGCGGGCATTGTCACGAGCTTCCCATTCTCAATATACCGTGCGGGACGTGTATATTCTTCAATGACATCGATGGGTGAAAAAACGGCTTTGTACTCGTAAGGAAGCTCTCGCACCTTAGGCAATCCGCCGACATAGATTAAAATAGAATCGGTTTGGTCTAGAATTGAATCAACATATCCGGGAAGGATGTTACTCATCCCTGGAGCCACTCCACAATCCACGATCGCTGTCACGCCATTCTCCTTTGCCAAACCATCTAAGGTGAGGGCATCTTCTGGGAAAAAGGAAATGTCTACCACATTTTTACCCGCCTTTAAAATACGTTCTGTGGTGCGATACCCCATAAATCCGGGGACCGCATTCAAGACCAAATCGTGGTTTTTCAGCACCTCTAAAAGTGCAGTCTCATTGTCCAAATCGACCTCGACCGTCGCAATGTTGTGACCTGTAAATTTATCTAAATTCTTGCGGCTGATATCTGCAACCGTGACTTCAAACTCCGAGCCTTTGGCAAGGTCAAAAGCCATGGGGGCACCTACAAGACCTGCTCCTAATACGATTACTTTCATGTAAATAAGATTATATAATGGTTGCTGATAATTTATTGAACGCGAATAAATGACTCCCCTATTTTTACGACTTCTATCTCCTCTGGATCCATTCTCTGCTTGCGAAATTCCCCTGAATGATACATGTCCGCTTGGTTGTCATAATACGGACTGAATACATTGCCAGATTGTCCCGTAGGTAGAATGCTTTCGGAGGCGTTTACATCACCGAAATCCACCGAAACCCTCATTGCTGGACCTGAGAACACTTCGAAATCCACAGAATCGATTAACTTAAATTCATATTTACACAGCGCGTCTTTTGCCGACGGAACTTCATATCTCCCCACATTAAATAAATCATCTAAAACATCGACTTCTCCCATCGCGTGTTTGTGAGTGAGATGATGGATTTTTCCAAATTCCCAAGCCGAAGGGTCAATGCCTCTATCTTCAATGATTTCATCCATCGCAGAAAGAAAAGCACGACTTATGATCTGTTGGGCTGATTCAATTTTCTCCGTACTTTGATCATCCCACCATGGCGAATCACTGTTCTGAAGAACGAGCGGAAATGTGTTTTCACAAACAATCGTCCCCCTGAACGTGAGGTATTTCTCCTCCCCCAACTCATCCTTAAAAACATCCTTAATCACAGCGTGCATCCATCTGTAATAAATCGTAGGCTCGACCTCTTCCACTCCGTGTGTTCCGCTCCACGCTTTCATTTTCTCGAAATATTCAGCATAAACGCCTTCGAAATTATGTCCCGAAGCGTATGCACACATCATCCCACAGTTGCGCTCATACACAGGAGAATGCGTGCTCATTTGCAGTTCTTGAGAGTCTTCCGTAGTCCAGTCTGACTT
>CAWVRV010000091.1:0-3322 GCA_963932755.1 uncultured Flavobacteriales bacterium
TGTCAAAAAAGGAGCTGGACATAAATACAATCGCTTTGTCTACAACTTGGATGGCATATGACAAATCTGTTTCGATCTTTAAATCTCTTGCCCGCGCATCATAACAGACCACATTTGCCTTCAGGCCTTGCTCAAGGGTCACGTAGAATTCTAAAAGATGTCTCACGTGTTGTCCAATCGAGGCGCCACTCAAAACATCTCGCTTCATTGAATAGATGCCTTCTGGCACCTTTCCTAACAACGCTCGAATCTCTTCCAATTGTAGAATGTTACTTGTAAGAAGCGTCATATATGAGATGTTAAAGTCGCGTGTTCAGTAGTCAACGTATGGTTTATTTCAAAGCAAACTTGACAGGGACAACATATTCAACCCTCACCGGATTGACGCCATCAGTACCAGGACGAAAGTCCGGCAGAGATTTTACAGCATTTACAGCTTCGAGTTCAAGGGAAGCCACAATCTCTAAAAGTGAATCGTCTTCTACAGGAATCGAACGCATGACCTCTATACCGGAGGTTGAACCATCTTTTTCAATGACAAACATGACGTAAACCGTTCCGGAAACTTCTGCCTCAAGGGCATCAGAAGGGTAGTTTAAAACGCCACCAAGATATTCCATGATTGCAACAGAAGAGCAACGGAAAATGTCTGCCGTTTCTGAATTTACACACTCTCCAAAGGCAGGCATCACGGCACAACGACGAACTGTGGCATCTGTGTCAGATTGTGCCATTGATATCAAAGAAAAGAAAACTGTAGAGAGGGCTAGTAAATATTTCATGGGTTCAATTTAAGAAATTTGGTGCTTGTTTTTTTTCATATAGGCAATGAAACTCACAATTGCGGCGGCGGCCACAGCATAATACACCCAATTCGGAATAGGAACAGGGTCTCCCGCTGCGTAAGAGTGCAATCCACTTAGGTAGTAATTCACGCCGAAATAGGTCATGATCACGGACGAAAGACCGAAAAGGGTTGCGAAATTGTATGCGTAAACAGACTTGAGTCCCGGAATGAGTCTCATATGCAAGATGAAGGCGTACACCAGTATCGAAACCAATGCCCAGGTTTCCTTTGCATCCCATCCCCAATACCTTCCCCAAGATTCATTCGCCCAAACACCCCCCAAATACGTTCCCACACTAAGCAGCACAATGCCACCTGTCAAGGTCATTTCGCTGATGTACGTCATTTCCTTGATGATCTTGACAATCGCGGATTTGTTTTTCTTCGTCAGAATCAAATACAACAACAAGTTTATAAATCCAATAATGGCGCCAAGCATAAGAAAACCATACGATCCAGCGATAAGTGAAACATGAATTGTAAGCCAATAAGATTTAAGAACTGGGACGAGTGGAGTGATCTCAGGGTCGAGATAACTCAACATCGCAATAAGAAGTATGGCGCCTCCCAGAACCATCGTCGCTGCCATCGCTCCAAGCGATTTGCGGGTGAAAATCAACCCGGCAAGCACAGAAGTCCAAGCAATATAAATCATCGATTCATAGCCATTGCTCCACGGTGCTCGACCAGTAATATACCATCTGGCTCCCAAACCAGCTGTATGAAAGACGAACCCGACAATAACGAGGGCTACCAAAGCTGCCCTAAATTTCTTGGCCTTGCCTTCCGGGGAAAATACGGAGTAGAAAAGAAGGCCTAGAAACAGCATGCCAAGCATGAAATAATAAAGTGCAAGTCGATTAAAAACGTTCGAGTTATTTAGAGCGATCTCCGTTGCGATTCTCGAGCTCGATGGAATAACGGCGGCTCCGTGAACGGTTTGGTATTGCTTAAGCTCTAACACAATTTGATTGCAGAGCTGGTAAATTTCAGCGCCTGTTGTGGCTTCTCCACTTTCAACGGACTGCATCGCATCGTAAAGAGCGCGTCGATACGTACTGAAGAAAGCCTGGGCGATCGGTGAAGAAAGCTCTTCCGAAGTTTGTCTGCTTGACCTCTCTCCCACCCAAGTATTGTTCTCATCTCCTTCGATGGGAATCACCTTGAAAAAGGATCCCGCAAAAATCATCCCCACGATATTTACCCGCTCATCAACCTTCAGAAGTTGCTTTTCATACATTCCTCTTTCCGCAGGGTTTTTACCCGTAGCATCACGAATTTCACCACTTAACTTGTAGGAACCGTCCTCGAAGAAGAAATCCTTGTAGCTGGCTAGATTCCCTGGAGACACGCCGACAGCATCCGCAATCCCAGCGTTCTTACCATACCCTATCATGGGTGCGGAATACCAATTCTGAGCATCGGCATACATTGACAACACGGTCGTACTTGCAGATACACCATTGTATTTCGTCTTGCCAGTGACCTTGCGCATGAGTTCATTCGAAAGCGTCTGCATGGGCTTCATGCGACCCTTAAAATCCTGAACGATTACCGTATTAAATAACTCGGCATGGTCATCGTCGACAAAATACAATTCAGGGAGAACTGGTTTGATGGACTCCTGTGCGATCGCCGGTTGTGACATAACACTAGAAACACATATCAAAGCCAGGAATATAAATCTCTTGTCCTGAAGTGTTTTTAATTTTTGGGAAAGGATATAAAATCTTGTCTTTTTGCTGAAGAAAACAAGAACAAGCCCCAAAGTGAAAAAGGCATAACTGAAATAGGTAATCATGGTTCCCCAGTAATCGTGATTCACACTTAGGTAGGTCCCGAGTTCATCCTCATCGAAAGAAGATTGGAAGAAACGAAACCCGTCGTGATCCAATACATGATTCATAAAGATCCTGTGATCTTCTCGAATTTGATTTCTGTCGTCAATCAAAGTGACTTCACTGGCATAAGACGCGGGGCTTTTTGTCCCTGGATATCTGTCCATAATGAACTCATTCAGATAAATACTGAAAGGGAGCTGGATTCGTTTTGATCCAAAACTGGCTGAAAATTCGAAACCTTCAACTTGAAACACTTCTGCACGCCCCTCTCCTCCATTGCGTCCGAAGATGTAACGCTCGAACTCAACATCATCTATTGTGACTTTCAAGGAAATACCGATGGTTGAACTGTAATCAAGCTTCCGCCCCGTGCTGGTCAACTTGAGTTCGCCTGATGGAAGAAAATCTCCAAAAACAAAGCCTTTGTCGCCTGTATCATATAGAGATCTTAGCTTGAGAGGATGAACTTGATTTGCGGAGAGCGCCGACTTAGTTTGGCTAATCATGACCATCTCAGACAAATCCGAACGGGACTTAATAAACAAATCACCGTCTGAAAAATAAATATTTATATCTGTCGGTGTCTCAGAGAAATCTACAGCGGAGGAATCCGCTAAGGATTGACTGAAATCGA
>CAWVRV010000092.1:0-2656 GCA_963932755.1 uncultured Flavobacteriales bacterium
ATCCTGTGCTAGAGAAACGCAACGTGTCTCCTTCAAGAACCGGCAAGCTGAAAAACCCTTGGGGGTCAGTCATGGTTCCTCTCGCGTCCCTTGCTCTGTAAACCGTAGAATACGGAATAGGCATCAATGAATCCCCCGTGACAACAAGGCCGCTTACTTGAACCACTTCTGTGGTGAGTTGCGTCGAGTCGGACTGTGCGCAAGCAACCGAGGCCAAGCTGAATATTGTAAATGTAAAAAGGAGGCGTGTAAACATTGAGGTCAAGTTAAGCTTGTTCTGTTTTGAATTCACTCGTAACATGGAAAGTGATTTCAGGAAAGTTATCCATTTCCATTTTCAGTAGGAATGGGGAAGGAGCTAAATACACTTCATTGTCATCTTTGTCAACAACGATGTCATTTGCCTTAATCCGTCTAAATTCACCAAGCTTTTCTTCATTGTCGGAGACGAGCCAGCACGCTTTGTGGTAGGGTTTGGACTGGAATTCACACTTCGCACCATATTCATGTTCAAGGCGGTATTGGATGACTTCAAACTGAAGTTCTCCCACAGTTCCGACAATTTTACGGTTTCCAGCTGTGCGGACAAAGAGCTGCGCCACCCCTTCATCGGTAAGTTGTTTGATCCCTTTTTCGAGTTGCTTGCTCTTCATGGGGTCCTTATTCACCAACTCTTTAAAGATCTCAGGGCTGAAGCTCGGGATTCCACGGAACTGTAGATCTTCGCCTTCCGTAATCGTGTCGCCAATTTTAAAATTACCGGTGTCGTATAAGCCTACAACATCTCCCGGCCAAGCTTCATTGACCAAGCTTTTGTCTTTTGCAAGAAAGGTGACTGGGTTGGAGAATTTTAATTTTTTATTTAACCTCGTATGCTTGTAAAAAGTATTTCTTTCAAACTTTCCAGAGCAAATTCTGAGGAATGCAATGCGGTCTCTGTGCTTCGGGTCTATATTCGCGTGTATCTTGAAGATAAAGCCCGTAAGCTTCTCTTCTTCAGGGCTTACCACTCTAGAGCTAGCTTTTACTGGGCTGGGTAGAGGAGCGATTTTTATAAAGATATCTAGCATCTCTTGGATGCCGAAATTATTTACGGCACTTCCGAAAAATACGGGTGCAACATTCGCATCTAGATAGGGTTGGGTGTCCCAGGTGTCATAGACACCGTCGATCAATTCGACATCTTCCCTGAGTTGTTCAGCATGTGCTCCGACAAGGGCATCTAGTTGTTCATCCTGTAGATCTTTTATAGCGTAGACCTCGGTGGCCATTTTGGTTTTGTCTGCCTGGAATAAGCGAACATTGTGATCGTATAAGTTATAGACCCCTTGAAAAGTCGCCCCTCCGCTGATAGGCCAACTTAGGGGTCTCACTTGAATATCTAATTTCTCCTCAAGTTCATCTAACAAATCAAAGGGGTCTTGTCCCTCCAGATCCATCTTGTTTACAAAAACGATGACTGGTGTCTTGCGCATGCGGCAAACTTCCATTAGTCTCTCGGTTTGGGCCTCTACACCTTTCACACAATCAATCACAAGTATGACACTGTCTACAGCGGTTAGCGTTCTGTATGTATCCTCGGCAAAATCTCTGTGACCAGGGGTGTCAAGTAGATTGATGAGCATGTCTTTGTAATTGAAAGCCATGACAGATGTGGCTACAGAGATCCCACGTTGACGCTCAATTTCCATAAAGTCAGAAGTCGCAGTCTTTGTGATTTTGTTGTTTTTCACAGCTCCTGCAGTCTGAATGGCTCCGCCGAATAGAAGGAATTTCTCGGTTAGCGTTGTCTTTCCAGCATCTGGGTGAGAGATGATGGCAAAGGTTCGACGCTTAGAGATTTCTTCTTTTATAGTTGACATGATGGTGATTCGGGTGCAAATGCGGATGCAAAAGTACGCTTAATTGCGGCGGTCTGGTCTAAGGGTAATCTCACTATAAATACCGCTTCCATTTGCTTCGATTGCCTGTAATACTGCTTTTGCAATAAAGTCGGGATCCATGCCTGAGTCGAATGTCGGTTTGTACTTTGCTTTAAGTTCTTCGTTGTTCGTCTTGTCGATAAATGATGTGTCTACTGATCCAGGATTGATTGTTGTAATTGCCAAAATATCTGGAAACTCAATTTTCAAGGACTCACTGATGGCCAAAACAGCGTGTTTTGTCGCACAATACACCCCACTGTTAGGGAAGATGTTGCGTGCGGCCACCGACCCGATATTGATGATGTGTCCCTTGGATTTTACCAGATGTGGAAGTGTTGCATGGATTGTTCGAAGAACACCCGTCACATTGACATCGATCATGGATTCCCATTCTTCGATGCTTCCTTGATGGAGCGGGTTGAAATACCCGACGCCTGCGTTAGGGATTAATATGTCGAGCTTGCCAAAGCCTGTTATGCATAATTTGCTGGCTTTTTGTAAGTCATCGTTTGAGGTGACATCACCTGCAAAAAACGCCAAATTCCCACTCATGTTTGAGCACGATGTCTTTAAGTCTTGAAGTTTGGCCTCTCTTCGTGCAAACGCAAAAACATTGTGTCCATTGCGACATAGCGTCTTGGCAATACTCGCGCCAATTCCTTCCGAAGCTCCTGTAATAAAAACTGTATATGGTTTTTTCATTCTTAATGAGGGTCGTTGTTCCACTGTGC